>NZ_JABUMQ010000298.1:0-14301 GCF_013336645.1 Myxococcus sp. CA039A
AGCTCATACACCCCCACCGTCAGCCCCTCCGGCTGGTGCGCGGGCGCCACCATCAACTGCAAATCCAACCAGCGCCCCACCAGCAGCACTCCCGCCACGCGCAGCAGGTGGCTCGGGTTCATCTTCGCGGGACGCGGCAACAACAACACGAACGGCAGCGCCCAGTTCAGCACCACATTCACATAGAACGGCACCTCCCAACCGCCGTGCATCCGCGCGATGAAGTAGACCGTCTCCTCCGGAATGTTCGCGTACCAGATGAGCATGAACTGCGAGAACCAGAGGTAGGCCCACAGCGTGGCGAAGCCGAACATCAGTTTGCCCAGGTCATGCAGATGGCTGGAGTTGAGCCGAGGCAGCGCCCCTGCTCGGTGCAGCAGCACCGCCACCACGGTGATTGCACACACGCTGGAGCTCAAGAGCCCCGCCACGTTGTAGAGCGCGTAGATGGTGCTGAACCAGTGCGGATCCAGGCTCATCAGCCAGTCGAACGCCGCCAGGCAGAAGGTCAGCGAGAAGAGCACCAGGAACACCGCCGACACCGTGACGTTCTTCCGAGTCAACGGCTCGCCATGCTCCACGTCCTGCCGCAGCGAGTTGCGCCGCAACATCCACGTGAAGCCCACCCACACCGCCAACATCACCCCCATCCGAATCGCGAAGAAGGGAACGTTGAGGAAGGCCGCCTTCTCATGGAGCAGGTGGTCCGTCTCCATCACCCCTGGCTTCGCCCACGGATACAGCTTCGTGACGAACGGCAGCAGCGCCAGCATCGTCACCGCGCCCCAGGGCACATAGGACGCGAACGCCTCCGGGATTCGCTTGAAGACGGTGAACCACCCCGCGTTCGCCACGTACATCAGCGCGAGGAACACCGCGCCGCCCAACCCCAGGCACAGGAAGTAGAAGCCGCTGGTGAGCAGACTCGACAGCGCGCGCTCCGGAGCCTGCACCAGCCCCAGCACGAGCACTCCCAGCCCCGCCCCCGCCGCCACCTGCGCCGCGCGGTGGAAGACGGGCGAGACCGCGAAGCCACCCCGCGACTCGGTAGCGACTGCATCGATAGGGGTGCTCATGGCGTTTCCTTGCGCGCCGTGCGCGCGGGGTTCTGGAGCGTGCGCAGGTAGTGGACCAGCTTCCACCGGTCCTCCGGCGCCACCTGCGAGCCGTGGGCCGGCATCAATCCCTGCCCATGGGTGATGATGTGGAAGATGCGTCCATCGGGAAGTCCCACCGCGTGCTCCGCCAGCAACGAGGGCGGCATCGGGAAGCGCGCCGTCACCGGGCCATCCCCCAACCCTCCGGCCCCGTGGCACGGCGAGCAGTAGCGCAGGAATGCCGTCTGGCCGCGCGCCACCACCTCGGGCGACGAAGGATACGGATTGCGCAGCTCGCTCCCGGCCCGCTCGGCCGCGTCAGGTCCGGCGAGCAGGTGCAACGGGAGGTGGCCTCGCGGCACGGTGCCCTTCGCCGGAGTCAGCAGCGTCTTGCCGTCCCCCGTGTTCGGGTTGGGCGCGAAGCTGTCGTACGGCACCGAGGCCACCATGTCCGGCGCGTACTCGAAGTTCGGGCGCGTCTCGTCCTGCTCACAGCCACCGACGGCCAGCCCCAGCGCCGCCAATCCCACCCAGGTCTTCCTCACGGCGCCACCTCCCTCAAGTCCGTGGCCACCGCGCCATGCCGGCGCAGCAGGTCCTCGGCCGCCTCTAGCGACTCCGGGGACTGGCGCGGTGCGATGACGATGGCGAACCGGTCATCCGTCACCCTGGGCAACGTCGGGCGCTTGTTCCCCGGAAACAGCCGGGCCCTCACCAGGAACGCCGCCACCGTGCTCAGCGCGGCGAACAACACCGTCAGCTCGAACGTCACCGGGATGAAGGCCGGGAACGAGTTGAACGGCTTGCCTCCCACGTTGAGCGGCCAGCTCACCACGCTGGTGTAGAGCTGGAGTGACAAGGCAAGCGTGCAGCCCAGGAGCCCCGCGCCAAAGCACACCCAGGTGAGCCGACTGGGCCGGAGCCCCATCGCGTCATCCAGACCGTGCACCGCATAGGGCGTGTACACGTCGCGCAAATCATGGCCCGCCTCGCGCACCGCGCGGGTGGCATCCAGGACCTGCGCCTCATGCTCGAAATAGCCGATGAGGACCGGGGTACTCATACGGGGACGTCCTTCCGGGTGGCGATGGCCAGCGGCGGGTTGAGTCGGGGTAACGAGGGCTCCGCCAGCGCATCCCGCGCGGGGGCCAGGGGAGGTGCCTCGGCGTGATTGTGAGGGCTCCTGGCGAAGCCCAGGACGCTCTTCACCTCGCCGATGGAGATGATGGGCAGCACGCGCACGAACAACAGGAACAGGGTGAAGAAGAGGCCGAACGTCCCGATGAAGGTCCCCACCTCCACCATCGTCGGCGTGTACATGGACCAACTGCTGGGCAGGAAGTCGCGGTGCAGGCTGGTGACAATGATGACGAAGCGCTCGAACCACATGCCCACGTTGATGACCAACGACAGTGCGAAGATGGCCGCGGGCGACGTGCGAATCTTCTTGAACCAGAACAGGTGCGGCGACACCACGTTGCACGTCACCATGATCCAATACGCCCACGCGTAGGGGCCGAACGCGCGGTTCATGAACGCGAAGCGCTCGTACGGATTGCCCGAGTACCAGGCGATGAAGAACTCCGTCGCATACGCCAGCGAGACGAGGCCACCAGTGACGATGATGACCTTCGTCATGTTCTCCAGGTGGCGCAGCGTAATCAGGTGCTCGTAGCCCAGCACCACGCGGGTGATGATCATCAGCGTCAGCACCATCGCGAAGCCGCTGAACACCGCGCCGGCCACGAAGTACGGCGGGAAGATGGTGGTGTGCCAGCCGGGAATCACGGACGTGGCGAAGTCCATCGAAACGATGGTGTGCACACTGAGCACCAGCGGCGTCGCCAGCCCCGCGAGCAGCAGGTACACCGTCTCGTAGCGGCTCCACGTCCGGTGGGAGCCCGTCCACCCCAGCGACAGCACCTTGAAGACGGCCTTCTTCACGCCCGCCTTCAACCTGTCACGCACCGTGGCCAGATCCGGAATCAGGCCCACGTACCAGAACACCGCCGACACCGTGAAGTACGTGGAGATGGCGAACACATCCCATAAGAGCGGCGAGCGGAAGTTCACCCACAGGCTGCCGCGAGTATTCGGGTAGGGCAGCACCCAGAAGGCCAGCCATGGCCGGCCCATGTGGATGACGGGGAAGAGCGCCGCGCACATGACGGCGAACAGCGTCATCGCCTCCGCCGCGCGGTTGATGCTGGTGCGCCACTTCTGCCGGAAGAGGAAGAGGATGGCGGAAATGAGCGTGCCCGCGTGGCCAATGCCCACCCAGAACACGAAGTTGGTGATGTCGAACGCCCAGCCGATGGTCTTGTTCAACCCCCACACGCCAATGCCGGTGCCCACCTGGTACGCGACGATTCCCGCGCCCGTGCCCAGCACGGATACCGCTATCGCGAACGCCGCCCACCACTTCCACGTGGGCGCGCGCTCCATGGGGGCGCAGATCTCCTCGGTGAGCTGGCCCAGGGTGCGCGGTTCGGTCACCAGCGGCACGCGCAGCGGGGACAGGTGCTGTTGGCTCATGTTCCGCTTCCCGACCCGGTGTTCCGGATCTTCGTGAGGTAGGTGATGGACGGCCCGATGTTCAGCTCCTCCAGCAGCCGGAACGCGCGCCCGTCCTTCGCCAGCTTCGCCACGCGGCTGTTCGGGTCATTCACGTCCCCGAAGTGGATGGCCTTCGCGGGGCAGCTCTGCTGACAGGCCGTCTGGATGTCGCCGTCCTTCAGCGCCCGGCCCTCTCGAATTGCAGCCGCCTTGCCCTCCTGGACGCGCTGCACGCAGAGCGAGCACTTCTCCATGACGCCCCGGCTGCGCACCACCACGTCCGGGTTGAGCACCATCCGCTCCAGCGGCTCGTCGTGCGGATAGTCGAACCAGTTGAAGCGGCGGACCTTGGTGGGGCAGTTGTTCGCGCAGTAGCGCGTGCCCACGCAGCGGTTGTAGACCTGCTGGTTGAGCCCCTCGCTGGAGTGCACCGTCGCGAGCACCGGGCACACCGTCTCGCACGGCGCGTTCTCGCAGTGCTGGCACATCATCGGCTGATGCACCACCTGGGGGTTCGCCTCGTCCCCCTGGTAGTACCGGTCGATGCGCATCCAGTGCATCTCGCGCTGCCGCAGCACCTCGTCGCGGCCCACGCTGGGGATGTTGTTCTCCGCCTGGCACGACACCACGCACGCCGAGCAGCCCGTGCACGCACTCAGGTCCACCGTCAGCGCCCACCGGTGGCCCTTGTACTCATGGCCGGACCAGATGGAGAGCGGATGGGCGCCGTTGCCACCATGCCCGCCGTGCTCCTCGTTGCCCGCGCGCGGATTCGCCAGGAACGCGGCCAGCTCCGCCTCGCGCACGTGCGGCCGTCCCTCCAGGCTCGAGTGGGTCTGCGTGAGCGCCAGCTTCTGCCGCTCCCCCGTCCCCACCACCGTCGCCCCCGGCACCGAGCGCCGCACGCGCCCGTCCACCACCGCCGCCAGCGGGAAGACATTCGTGCCCACGCCGTCGCCGATGCGCCCCGCTCGCGTCCGGCCGTAGCCCACCGCGATGCCGAGCGCGGACGGGTGCGTCCCCGCCTGCACCAGCACGGGCAGGGACAGCGACTCGCCGCCCATGCGCACCTGCACCACGTCGCCGTCGCGCAGGCCCAGCTCCTTCGCCCGTGAGGGCGCGATGAGCGCGGGGTTGCCCCAGGTCGCCTTGGTGATGGGGTCTGGGACCTCGTGGAGCCAGGCGTTGTTCGCGAGCGCGCCGTCCCGCAGCGCCACCGAGGGGAACAGCACCAGCTCCCACTCCACGGACGGACGGGCCACCGAGCCCAGCACCTTCGGTAGCGCGTCCTCGCGGAAGGACAGCGGCACCATCGGTGCCAGAGGAAGGGTCACGACACCGCGGCGGACCGCGTCGTCCCAGAAGGAACCGAAGGACGACCCCGCCTGCGTGGCGTGCGGGAAGACCTCCACCTCCCAACGAGCCCGCAGGAAGTCATGGTGGGACACGGGGGCATCCGCCCACTTCAACAGCGACTCCACGGCATCCCGGGTGTCATGCAGCGGTGCCACCGCGGGCTGGCGCAGGGAGAGCACACCTCGACGAGGCTCCGCGTCACCCCACGACTCCAGCGGCGTGGAGGCCGGGGCATGCAGCTTCGTCAGGAGCGCCGTCTCATCCAGCCGGTCATTGAGCGCCACGGTGAGCGGCACACTCTTCAACAGCGCGCCCAAGGCGTCTCCTCGTGGGTCCGCATGCGCGGGATTGACGCCGAGGAAGAGCACCGCGCCCACGCTCCCAGCGCCCAGCTCGGTCAACAGCTCGCCGTAGGACAGGGCCTGCTCGTCCAGCGCCACGCCCTCCGTCGGCAGCACCGTGGTGCCTTCATTGCCGAGCAACACGTTCGCCGTCGCGGCCAGCACCTGCGACGCCACCTCGTCACCGCCGCACACCACCAGCGACTCCGTGCGGTGCGACCACAGGGCGGCGACAAGCTCGTCCAGCGCGGCTTCCTCCAGTCGCGAGGCCGGCAGTTCCTTCAAACCCGGGACGGAACGCCCCGCCTTCACCGCGAGCCGGCGAACCACGTCGCCCAGGACGAGCGTCACCTCGGAGGGTGCCACCACGAAACGACGGTCGGCGGCAGCTCCGGTGAGCGTCATCACCGGCTCAATCTGGTAGTGCCGCGCCATCGACCTTCGCCCGGCCGCGTCGCGCGCCTCGGTGTACTGGCGCGTGAAGGCCACCGGCGACACCCACGTGCCCAGGAAGTCGGCGCCGAAGCTGGCGATGACCTGGGCCCGGTCGAAGCGATGGTCGGGCACCACGCGCGCGCCGTGCGTGAGACGCCAGGCATCACCTATCGCGGCCAGCTCACCCAGCGGCTCGTAGCGCACGGTGCGTGCCAGCGGGTGCGCGGCCAGGAAGTGCTTCACTCCCGCCTCGGCGGTGGGCCCCATCACCCATGGCAGCACCAGCCGGATGGACTTGCCCTCCTCGGCCGCCTTGCGCAGCCCGGCCTTCACCTCCGTATCGAGGTCCTTCCACGACACACGATTGCAGGCGCGCGAAGGAAACCGCGCGCGGCTCGCGTCATAGAGCGAGAGCACGGACGCCTGCCCCACCGCGCACACACCTCCGCGCGACACGGGGTGCTCGTCATTACCCTCCACCTTGATGGGACGGCCGTCGCGCGTCTTCAGCAGCAGACCGCAGCGCGCGGAGCAGCCCTCGCAGGTGGACGCGTACCAGAGCGCCGTGCCCGGCATGACTTCGTCCGGCCGGGACACGTAGGGGATGAGCTTCTGCACCGGCGCGCGCTGACAGGCCACCATGGCCGCGGCGGCGCTCAGGCCCATCATCTTGAAGAAGTCGCGGCGGCTGCTCGCGTCCGGTGGTGTGGCCGCGACGCCCACCGGGAGTTCCTCGGGGAACTCGTCGCGATTCTGCTCGAACCACGCGGTGTCGGTGGCCTGTTCGGCCAGGCTCTGCCAGTACTTGGGAAGGGTGTCGGACATGGCGAGAGGTCCTCAGCGGTGGCAGCCCGAGCAATCCGAGGGCGGCCGGAGGATGCGGGGGGATTTCAACGGCTCGGGAAGAGGCGTGCCGGAAGACAGGGCCAGCAGCTCACCCGCGCGCGGTGCGGACGGCGTCGGCGCGGTCAGCGACTCCGTCGACGTCTTGCGGTGACAGTCCAGGCACCAGCCCATGGTCATGGGCTCCACCTGCTCCACGCGCACCATCTCCTGGACCTGGCCGTGGCACGTCTGGCACTTCAGCCCCGCGGTGACGTGGCTCGCATGGTTGAAGAAGGCGTGGTCCGGCAGGCGGTGGACCCGCACCCACTCGATGGGAGCATTCGCCGCCACCGCCGCCGCCACCTTCTGGATCTCCGGCGAGTCCTTCTTCACCTGCGCGTGGCAATTCATGCACACGCTGGCGGAAGGCACTCCCGCGTGACGACTGCGCTCCGCGCCCACGTGACAGTACTGACAGTCCAGCTCGTACTGGCCCGCGTGGACGGCATGGGAGAAGGCCACCGGCTGCGCGGGCATGTGGCCCTGCTGGTTGTTCACCGGGCCACTGCATCCCCCGAGGCTCAGCGCGGCGAGCGCACCGGCGTAGCCCAGGGCACGGAAGGAGACGCGGCTCATGGCGTCTCCTCATGAGGCGTGACGAGCAGCCCCGACTCGACAGGCTCGGGCGAGCGCGCCGGTGCCGTCACCCGACGCATCCGGAAGAAGGGCGCCAGCGCCAACAGGCCAAAGCCCGTGAGCAGGTGGACCTGGAAGACGAGCGGCGCGCCGCGAATCAGCGTCGAGTCCGGCTGGAAGGCCAGCACCGAGCGCAGGTACGGCACCACCACGTGGACGTACCAGGCGGAGCCCCAGCGCAGCGACACCGCCACGTACACGCCCGTGAGCACCTGGGCGAACACCAGCCCCAGGGCGACCGCCGCGCCCCACTGTCCCTCGCGCGCCCGGCGAAGGGTCAGGGAGAACAATCCCCAGCCCAGCAGCAGGGCGCCGATGAGACTCACCGACTCCAGCGCGAACAGCCGCGATGGCGAGGCGTTGAAGGCCTGCATCGCACGAGGCGCGGCGAGGCCCAGCAGGTGGTTGAGCGCGACGATGGCGGCGCCCGCGAGCACCGCGCGACCGGCGGGAGTCCAGGGAGAACCCGGCGCGGGCGCCTCACGCAGCGTCAGCTTGCGGATGATGCCCGCGAGCGCGATGCCCGCCGCCGCGTACGGGACGAAGGAGAAGAGGAAGGAGTCGCTCACGAGTGACCTCGCGCGGACGGCGTGGTGAAGACCACCCCGATGAAGCCCAGCGCCGCGACCAGCCCGACGACGCCCAGGTAGAAGAAGTCGCGGTCCGCGCGCGGACGGCTGCCGTCACGAGAGGCGTCCGCGAGGTAGGCCTTGAGGGCGTATTGCTCCTCCTCGACGAGCGGCGCCTTCGCGTACAGCGCGCCCATCATCGGCCCCTCCAGCTTCGCGAGCGCGGGCCGCATTCCCTTCTCGCCCATGCGCGCGAAGGCGAAGGTGAGGTTGGGGCCCAGCGTGCCGCCGCCCGCGATGCCCAGGCCACGCACGTCGTGGCAGCCGATGCAGGCTGCGCCTCCGTGAGTCAGTGGCTCGATGCCCTCGAAGAGACGACGGCCCCGCGCGATTTCCTCGAGCGTCGCGTCCGTGCCCATCTTCTCCGCGGGCGAGGGCTTGCAGCCGCCCTTCCCTTTCTGCGTGCACTCGCTGAAGAAGGCGAAGAGGCTGGCACGCTCCGCATCGGACAACGACTGGTCCGGCATGCGCACACCGTTGAACTTCGCGAGCAACTCACCCGCGATGGGGTCTCCCGCGTCGATGAGCGCGCCCGGGCTTTTGATGAAACGGGTGAGCCAGGCTTCGTCGCGACGCTCCAGCACCCCATGCAGGTCCGGACCAATCCGGTCGCCCTCGCCCACCGAGTGGCAGGTCGCGCACCGCTGGGTGAAGAGCTGCGCGCCCTGTCCCGAGGCCTGCGCCAGCGCGGACGGCGCGGCCAGCATGGCCAGGAGCGGAATGATGGGGACGAGCGTTCGCTCCTGACGCGGCCATCCTCCCAGCACACGTGTCCGCATTGCTGTGTGCCCCTCCTCACGGGGAAGCCGAGCCCATTGCTCGGCACACGCGGCATCAGTGCAACCAGGAGGCCAGGGGGCTCATCGGCTCAGGGCCGCACGGAGCACCGGAAATCGTGAGAAGGGAGCGCAGCATTTGCGCCACGTGACGCGAGCGGACGCACCGTTTGCCAGGGCACGAACGGACTCGGGCTCCGCGCCACGCCTCCAAGGCGGCGTCCTACCGGGCCAGTGAGCATGCCCCGGCAACGAGCAGCTTCCACCTCGACAGGGTGCGCGCGTCCCAATGGAGGCCTCGTCCGCGCCACGAGAGGTCGGCAGGGCTCGCTCGCACCTCCGTGCAGGGAGGGCCGACGAGCAGCCCTGCTCCCGGCTGGGAGCGGTGCACGCCCTCCAGCGGAAACGAGCAACAAAGAGCCGCGCGGGGAGCGAGTTGCTCCACCCGCGCGGCACGGGCTCACATCGCGGTGCTGGTGAACACGCCGCGGCCGATGGCCATGATGCCACCTATGATGAACACGAAGGCGAGCCCCACGCCCACCAGCGGCAGCGCATAACCGGGCTGCGGACGTCGGCGGTTGACCGAGAGGAGCACCTGCGCGACGACGGCGGCCAGCACCATCATCACGATGTGGCCGATGAGCGCCGGGTAATAGAAGCGCGTCACCAGCACGAGGATGCCGAGCAACACCTGGAGGTGCAGCAGCCCCGCGAAGGAAGCGCCGAGGATGCGTCCGCCCTTGTCGAACGGACGCTTCGTGGCGAACCCGAAGGCGAAGTAGGCGATGGCCAGCACGCCCGCGAGCAGCACCAGATAGCGAAGCCCTGAGTGGGCGTAGAAGAACATTCGGTCCATGGGGCTCGCGGTTTAGCAACGCACGGGGTGGGAAGCACGTTTCAAGACGGATCTGCCTCGGGCGTCTTCTTCGTGCTGGGGGGAAGCGGCGGCGCGGCGATGCGCTCTCGGGGCGGCAGCGCCCCCGTGAGGCTCGTGAGGAAGGCCACCAGGTCCTCCACCTCCCCGTCCGTCAGCGTCCGCGCCAGCTGGTGCTTCGCCATCAGTCGCACCATCGTCGGCAGGTCCTTCACGCTGCCGTCATGCAGGTACGGTCCCGTCCGCTCGACGTCACGCAGCGTGGGCACCCGGAACTTGCCCCGGTCATCCTCGTTCTTGGTCGCGTCGAACCGGCCCGCGTCCGTCAGGCCCGGGTAGTCCTCCAGCAGCCCCAGCTTCTGGAACGACAGGCCCCCCACCGCCGGGCCGTTGTGGCACGTGGTGCAGCCCGTGACGGCGAAGAGCTGGAGGCCGCGCAGCTCCGGCTCGGTGAGCGCGGCATGTTCGCCCGCGAGGAAGCGGTCGAAGCGCGAGGTCGTGGTGAGCCCCCGCTCGAAGGCGGCGATGGCGCGCGCGGCGTTCGTCAGTGACACCGGCCGCTTCTCCCCGGGAAACGCGTCGCGGAAGCGCGTGACGTACTCGGGAATGGACGACAGCGTGGCCACCACGCGTCGCTCGTCCGGCATGGCCATCTCCACCGGGTTCAGGATGGGGCCGGACGCCTGCGCCTCCAGCGTGTCCGCCCGCCCATCCCAGAACTGCGCGATGTGGCCCGCCGCGTTGTAGACGGTGGGCGAGTTGCGCGTGCCCTTCTGCCCTTTGTGCCCGTCCGACAGCGCCTTGTTGTCCACGCCGTAGGTGTCCAGGCCGTGGCACGTGTTGCAGGAGACGTCGTGGTTCTTCGACAGGCGCGGCTCGAAGAAGAGCATGCGGCCCAGCAGCACCTGCGCCTCGGTGTCCTTGGGCGCGGGCTTCGCATCCTTCGCCAGAGGAAGCGGGCGGAAGAAGTGCGCGAGCTGCTCGGGCGTCATCGGCTTGGGCCCCTTCGGCTTCGGCGCGGCCTGTGCCACCACGGGCGCGGGCGGCGCGACCTCCTGCTTCCGCTCGCACGCCGTCAGCCCACCCGCGCCGAGCGAGGTCAACGTGAGCAGCGTCAGGAACCGATTGCGCGACATGAGGCACTCCAGGGGCGTGGACAGGGCGGCACGCTACCAGTCCACCTCCCGCGTGGCGCCCGCGTCTTGATGACGCACCCCACGCCCTCTTTCAGCGTCCATCAGCCCCGCCGTCAGCGGTCGCCCCCTCGCCGCCTCGCTCCACGGACATGCGGGTCCGGGCTGCGCGGCCGAGGAGGCGCGGCTACCTCCTCCTCTGGACCAGGTCATTCCGCAGCGGCGCATCCGCGCCATGACGCGCGGCGGAAGTGCCCGGCTCCGAAGACGACGAGGAGGATGGATGCGGGATGAACGCGCTGGGGAGACGGACGAGACGCCCGAGGACATCGAGGTGCTCGTCTGTCGCAAGTGCCTGATGCGGGGCGGCGCCAGGTCGGGTGGCATCGAGCTGCCGCGCTGGCTCCAGTGCTCGCTGAGCGAGCGAGGGCTCTCCGACTCCGTCCGGGTCATGCCCACCGGCTGCTTGCGGCAATGCCCCCGAGGACAGGTTACCGTGCTCGTCACCGGAGGAGGCGCGCGACAAGGCAGTGCCTTGATGACGGTGGAGCCGCTCATGGAGCGCGAGAAGCTGCTGCGACTCATCGAAGCGCGCGCGCGTCCCGACGAAGACCTCCTGTCGACCCGGGCCGACGCCACGTCCTCCGGAGACGAGCACGACGAGCGGAACATCCCGTCGTAGCGTCGCCGCCGCGTCCACACTCGACGGTGGACCGAAGACGAGCCGGTCGATCAGCCACGCCACGCCCAGACCCGTCGCCGTCCCCGCCGCATCCCACGCCAGGTCCTTGAGCGAGAAGCGCGTCCCACGCCCCAGGTCGTACAGTTCCTTGCCCACGCCGACCCCGAGCGCGAGCCCAGCGCCCGTCCACAAGCGCGCCTCGGGCGGCTCGAAGAGAAGCGCGCCCGCGCCATAACCCACACCCGCCAGGACGAAGCACGCCGCGAAGTGCTTCGGCTTGTCGGAGCCCAGCCAGTCATCTCCTGACGCGGCCCGCGCGGGAGTCGTGGTGGACAACAGCAGCAGCGGGGCAACCAGGCGCTTGGAAAGGGTCCGCATGCCCAGGCATGTAGCACCCCACGGACCGTCCAGGTGGCTCGCCCGGAGGGTGGCAGAGACCGCGTCCAGCTGTGCCTTTTCGAGACGCGGCCCTTGGGTCGTCCTATGCTCCGGGTCGCGTGAAACGACTCGGCCCCTCGTTCACCTTCCAGCAGCAATCGAACCGGCACCCCGGGCTCGACGGGGCGCGCGGGCTAGCGGTCCTCGCCATGGTGCTGGGACATACGCTGGACGCGCTGCTCTCGCCCGAAGCTCGCCTGAATCCCTGGGTGCAGCACTACTGGAGCTTTCGCGGAATCACCGCGCCCCTCTTCCTCCTCGTGAGTGGATGGGCCGTGGTCGCGGCGCTGGGAACCAAGCCCAATGCCGCGCGCGACTCGCTCGGTCGTCGCGTCCGTCGGTCGCTGTTGCTGTTGTTCCTCGGCTACGTCCTGCACTGGCCCGGCTGGCCGGCGGTGCATGACATGGGCTGGTCGGACGCGATGCTGTCGCGCGTCTTCGCCTTCGATGCGCTCCAATGCATCGGCTTCGCGCTGCTCGTGGGCTCCGTGCTGCTCGCGCTCGTGCCCGCGCGAGGAGGCCGTCCGCTCGTCCTGTTCACCCTGGCCGTGGCCGTCCCGCTGGCGAGCGCGACGATGTGGCGGCTGGGCGTGGGGCTGCCCGCGCCGGTCCAACAGTTCCTGGGCAGTGGCGAGGGCAGCCGCTTCCCTTTCTTCCCCTGGGCGGGCTTCTTCTTCGCGGGGGCCTTCGCCGCCTATGCGCTTCATCTGTTGAAGCCGGGCTGGCCCCAGGGCCTGGCGCTGCTGGCGCTGGGCTCGGGGGTGCTCGGGCTCACCCAGCTCACGGTGGCCGACTGGGGCCCCGCGAGCGCGTGGATGGTGGCCTACCGCGTGGGCCAGGGGCTCATGGTGCTGGGGGTGGTGAACCTGGCCCCCGTTCGACTCAGTGGGCTGCTGGCGCCCCTGGGCAGGCTGTCACTGTGGCTCTATGTCCTGCACCTGCCGGTGGTGTACGGCTGGGCGGACATCGCGGGACTCGCCAGCCGCGTGGGCCCCACGCTGGGGATTCCCGCCGCGTTGGGCGTGGGACTCGGCCTGCTGCTGGTCTGCGCGGGTGTGGCCCGGCTTGGCCGCTGGCTGACGGACCAGGCCCGCCCCTGGCGCTCGGGCTCCACCACGCTGAAGGCCAACCTCAGCAGCGCCCGGATGAGTCCGCGAGGCTGAGGCCCCGAGCCGCGCGGCTCAGTGTCGCGGCTCGTCCTCGGTGAACTCCGCGTCGACTTCGGACCGCGAAGCCCCGGAGCGCATTCGCGCGGACGGGCTCGCCGCGTCGTCCGTCCACGACTCGGGGAACGGAGCGCGGGGGGAAGGCTCGCCCGAGAATGGCCCCGGAAAGCCCACGCCTCCGAGGGTGGTGACGCGCAGCGAGCCGTCGCGCATGCGTCGCTCCACGGCACGGCGAAGGCGCGCCGTCACGAACCTCCGCACGGGCGGCAAGAGCAGCGACAGTCCCACCACATCGGTGAGGACACCGGGAATCACCAGCAGCACGCCGCCGAGCATGACCAGCGCGCCGCTGAACAACCCCTCCTCGGGGACCTGCCCCCGGGCCAGGGCGTCTCGCCAGCGGCGCATCACCCTGCCGCCCTCGCGACGGGCGAGCCACGAGCCCACCACACCCGTCAGCAACACCACGCCGAGCGTCGGCAGGAATCCCACCTCACGGCCAATGACGACCAGGAGGTACAGCTCCACGAAGGGAACGATGAGCGCGAGCAGGAAGTACTTGAACACGCCCACAACCTAACGCCGAGCGCTCCCTCGTGCCGGACAACCCTGCGGGCAAGCAGGCGCCTTCATGCCCGCCCGGAGGACCTAACGCCCGCCGAGGCCCGACAGCATCGAGTCCACGAGCAGGTACAGGAAGAAGAAGGCGCCAATGGCGATGAGGAAGAACTTCGCGCCCGGCTGGAAGCCCCTGGGCCCTTCCGTCGTCAGCGGCGTGTACGAGGAAGAGGCGCCCATCGTCTCGGACGACATCCCGGAGGCGCCGCCCGCGTAGCGCACCGTGCGCATGTACTGGTCCGCGACCACGCCCTCGTCGGAAGCCACCAGGGAGCGGCCCAATTGGGGGTCCACGAGCCGGGCGCCAGCCTTGGAGGCCAGTTGGGCGGCCTCGGCCACCACCTCGCGCACCAGGTCCGAGCGCTCGGCGAGGGGGATTCGCAGCTCGGTGGCCACCACCCGGCCCCCTTCGCGCAGCACTCCCACCTCCACGTCGCCGTGCTGGAAATGCCAGAGGCGGTTGCCGTCCGGACGGACGGTCACCCGCTTCTGCGAGAGGAGGCCATCCACCCGCGCCGCCTCGTAGGGCATGCCCGGCGTCATCGTCTGTAGGAGCAACTCGTATCTCACGCGGGTTGCGAGTATACGCCGCGAATCGCCATGCCCACCTCATCCAAGCCCCCTTCTGGCCCCCATCGCGGTGGCAGGCCCTCCTCCCCGCCTCACGGTTCGGGCC
>NZ_JABUMQ010000299.1:0-14248 GCF_013336645.1 Myxococcus sp. CA039A
GTGTCGGCGGGGGCACGGGGACGGACAGCGCCCTGAGACCCACTCAGCCGCCGTTCGCGGGAATCCTCTCGGCCTCCGTGCCGCTGTTCGACCTGCAGGCCATTGACGCACGGCGCACGGCGCGGGAGGCCCAGCGCGCCGCGGCGTGGTCGCTCGCGGAGACGCGGCGTCAGCTCAGCGGCGCGCTCGCCCGGGCGCTGGTGCAGGTGGCCGCGCAGGAGCGACTGGCCGAGGTCAACCGCGTCAACCTGCGCACCGCGCTGGAGCGGCTCGCCCTCGCGCAGCGTCGGTTGGATTTGGGCGCGGGCACCCGGTTGGACGTGGTGCGCGTGAAGCAGGACGCCGAGTCCGCGCGCGCCCTCGTCGTGTTGGGTGACGAGAATCTGCGACAGGCGCGCGAGGCGCTCGGGCTCGCACTCGGGTTGCCGCAGGCGGTGGGCCTGGCGAAGGGCGTGCGCGTGGACGAACTGCTCCAGAGCGCGCGGAAGGACTGCCGCCAGCTTCCAGAACTGGAGGGGCGCTCGGACCTGGCGGCGGCGCGCTCGCGCTTCAGGGTGGCGCAGCGGCAGGTCAGCTCGGTGAAGGCGCAGTACGCGCCCTCGATATCGCTGACGAGCACGACCATTGCCCTCACCGTGGAGGAAGACTTCGTCAACGTGCCCATCTGGAACATCGGAGCCAGCCTGCTCTTGCCCTTCTGGGACGGCGGGGCACGCGAGGGACTGCTGCGACAGTCCCGCGCGGAGGCGGAGGTCGCGCGCCAGCAGGTGGTTCAACTGGAGCGCTCCGTCACGGTGGAAGTCACCCAGGCGCGGCGTGGCGTGAAGGTCTCCCAGGCCTCGCGGGACATCTCGTCGCAGGAGCGGGTACTGGCCGAGGAGAACGACAGGCTCACCCGACGCAGTTTCGAGGTGGGCACGGGCACCAGCCTGGAGCTCATCCAGACAGCGGCGGCGCTGCGACAGGCGGAGCTGGCGCTGGTGGTGCGCGAGTTCCAGCTGGAGCAGGCGCGCGTCGAGGCATTCCTTGCGGAGGCGGCATGCGACTGGTGAGGAGATGGGGCGCGGGGTGCGCGGTGGCGCTGGCGCTGGCGGGGTGCAAGGGCTCGAAGGAGGGAGACGCCCCCCAGGGCGGGCAGGCCGGCGCGGGGACGGCCCTGTCCGTGCAGACGCTGGCGCTGTCGCCCGGCGAGGTGCAGGAGGCGGGCGAGTACGTGGGCACGCTCATCTCCCGCAGCAGCATCTCCCTGTATCCCCAGGTCGCCGGCTACGTGCAGGCGATTCCGGTGCGCCCCGGCTCTCGTGCGCAGCGCAACGAGGTGCTGCTGGTGGTGGACCCGCGCAGGGAGCAGGCGGGGCTGCGCGCCACCCAGGCCCAGCGCGCGTCGGCGCTGGCGCAGCGCGAGTTCGCCCGGCGCACCCGGGAGCGCAGCGCGCAGCTGCTCAAGGAAGGGCTCCAGAGCCGCCAGGACTATGACCAGGCGGTGGCGCAGGCGCAGCAGGCGGAGGCGAGCGCGCGGGCGATTGAAGCGCAAATCCAGTCGCAGCGCGTGCAGCTCGGCTTCTACGAGGTGAGCGCGCCCTTCGCGGGCGTGGTGGGAGACATCCCGGTGAAGGTGGGCGACTACGTCACGCCGCAGACGCGGCTCACCTCGCTGGACCAGAGCAAGGTGCTGGAGCTGTCCGTGCAGGTGCCGGTGGACCGCGCCCAGCGCGTGCAGGTGGGGAAGACTCCGCTGGAGGTGCTGGACACGGAAGGCAAGGTGCTGGTGTCCGCGCCCGCCTTCTTCGTGGCGCCCACGCCCGCCGCGACGACGCAGTTGGTGGAGGTGAAGGCCGCCTTCGAGAACACGGGCAGGCTGCGCGCGGGGCAACTGGTGCGCGCGCGCGTGGTGTACGCATCGCGCGAGGCGCTCACCGTGCCCACCGTCGCGGTGACGCAAATCAGCAGCCAGTCCTTCGTGTACCTGGTGGGCTCGGCCGACGGAGGCACCGTCGCGCAGCGCACGCCACTGGACGTGGGAGAAGTCACGGGCAACGACTACGAGGTGACGGGAGGGCTGGACGCCGGGGCCCAGGTGGTGGTGACGGGGTTGCAGTTGCTGCGCGATGGCCAGCCCATCAAACCCACGCCCGCGAAGCCCGAGGGCCAGGGTGTGGGCGGCGCCTCCGACGCGGGCCAGTGAGAGGACGGCATGTTCACTGACTTCTTCATCCGCAGGCCCATCTTCGCCAGCGTGCTGTCCATCCTCATCACGCTGACGGGGGCCATCAGCATCCCCTCGCTGCCCATCGAGCAGTACCCGGACCTGTCGCTGCCGGAAGTGCAGGTGACGGCGACGTACATCGGCGCGTCGGCGGAGACGGTGGAGAGCGCCGTGACGACGGTGCTGGAGCGCCAGCTCAACGGCGTCCAGGGGATGCGCTACATCTCCTCCACCAGCAGCAACACGGGGCAGAGCAGCATCACCGTGACGTTCGACCAGGACCGGGACTTGGACATCGCGGCGGTGGACGTACAGAACCGCGTGGCCACCGCGTCGCCGCAGCTCCCCGCCGCCGTCAACGCGCTGGGCATCACCGTCAACAAGGCGCAGACGCAGCTGCTCATGGCCTTTGGCCTGTTCGACGCGGAGAACCGCTACGACACGGGCTTCCTGAGCAACTACGCGGACGTCTACATCCGCGACGCGCTCCTGCGCGTAAAGGGCGTGGGCGATGTGCGCATCTTCGGCGAGCGGCGCTTCGCGATGCGGCTGTGGCTGGACCCGACGGAGCTGGCGCGGCGCAGGCTGCAGGCCTCCGACGTGGTGGCGGCGCTGAGCACGCAGAACGTGCAGGTGGGCGCCGGACAGGTGGGCCAGGAGCCGGCGCCTCCGGGGCAGAACTTCCAGTTCACGTTGCAGGTGCAGGGGCAGCTCGCCACGGCGGAGCAGTTCGGGGCCATCGTGGTGCAGCGTGGCCAGGATGGCTCGCTGGTGCGGGTGCGGGACGTGGGCCGGGTGGAGCTGGGCGCGGAGAACTACGCGCAGTTGCTGCGCTTCAACGGCCGGGACGCCGTGGGCCTGGGCATCTTCCAGCTCCCGGGCTCCAACGCGCTGGAGGTGCGCGACGGCGTCGTCGCGGAGCTCAACCGCCTGCAGAAGAGCTTCCCCCCGGGCATGAAGTACGAGGCCGCCTTCGACACCACCGTCGCGGTGCAGGCGTCGATTGAAGAGGTGCTCGTCACGCTGGGCGAGGCGGTGCTCCTCGTCGTGCTGGTCATCTTCATCTTCCTGCACGGCTGGCGCAGCGTGCTGGTGGTCGCCACCACGCTGCCGGTGTCACTGATTGGCACCTTCCTCTTCGTCAGCGCGTTCGGCTTCTCGCTCAACACCCTCACCCTCTTCGGCCTCACGCTGGCCACGGGTCTGGTGGTCGACGACGCCATCGTCGTCATCGAGAACGTGGAGCGCACCATGGAGGAGGGCTACTCGCCGCGCGAGGCCACGCAGCGGGGCATGCGGCAGGTGGCCGGCGCCGTGGTGGCCATCGCCCTGGTGCTGTCCGCGGTGTTCGTCCCGGTGTCCTTCTTCCCGGGCACCACCGGCTCCATCTACCGCCAGTTCGCGCTCACCCTCGCCTTCTCCATCAGCCTCTCCGCGCTGGTGGCGCTGACGCTCTCCCCCGCCCTGTGCGCCCGGCTGCTGCGGCCTCAAGAGGGCCAGAAGTGGCTGGCGTTCCGCAAGTTCGACAAGGGCATGGACCGCTTCCGCGACAGCTATGGCCGGCTCCTGGAGAAGCTCATCGGCCCGCTGAAGTGGCCGGTGGTCATCGTGTTCGCGTTGTGCCTCGTCGGGACCGTGCTGGTGTACCGGGCCACGCCCTCCGGCTTCATCCCGGACGAGGACCAGGGCTACATCATCGTCGCCGTGCAGGGCCCGGAGGGCACGTCGCTCGACTACACGCGGCGGGTGCTGCTCCAGACGGAGGACGTGCTGAAGAAGCAGCCCGAAGTGGTGGACATCTTCACCGTGGGCGGCTTCTCGCTCCTGGGCACCGGCGCCAACTACGGCACCCTCTTCGTCAACCTGAAGCCCTGGGACGAGCGCAAGACGCGCGAGGAGAGCGTGGCGGGCCTGGTGGAGCGGCTGCGCGGTCCGCTCATCGGCATTGGCGGCGCGCGCGTGCTGCCCTTCCAGCCTCCGGCCATCCGAGGCGTGGGCAGCGTGGGCGGCTTCGAGTTCGTCCTGGAGGACCAGCTGGGCGGACGCTCCCTGTCGGACCTGGCGAAGACGACGGAGGCGCTGGTGGGCAAGGCCAACCAGGCCCCGGTGCTGCGCGGGGTGTTCTCCTCCTTCACCGCCAACACGCCGCTGCTCGATATCCAGGTGGACCGGGAGAAGGCGCTGTCGCTCGGCGTGCCGTTGGACTCGCTCTTCTCCACGCTCCAGGTGTACCTGGGCAGCCAGTACGTCAACGACTTCACCTTCTCCAGCCGCGTGTATCGCGTGTACGTGCAGGCGGCGATGCCCTTCCGCAGCGAGCCCAGGGACATTGGCGCGCTCTATGTGCGCTCGGCGGGCGGGGACATGGTGCCGCTGGAGGCCCTGGTGCGAATCAAGCCCATCACCAGCGCGCAGAACATCCAGCACTACAACCTGTATCGCTCCGCGGAATTGAACGGGCAGGCGGCCCCGGGCTCCAGCAGCGGCGCGGCGCTGGAGGCCATGGAGGGCGCGGCGCGCGAGGTGCTGCCGGAGGGGTACACCTACGAGTGGACGGGCCTGTCGCTGGAGCAGAAGGAGGCGGGTGGGCGCGTGCTCCTCATCTTCGGACTCGGTATCGTGTTCGTGTTCCTGGTCCTCTCCGCGCAGTATGAGAGCTTCGCGCTGCCCTTCGTCATCCTCCTCGGGGTGCCGGTGGCCATGCTGGGTGCGCTCGGGTTCCAGAACCTGCGCGGCCTGCAGAACGACGTCTTCTGCCAGGTGGGGCTTGTGATGCTCGTCGGACTCTCCAGCAAGAACGCCATCCTCATCGTCGAGTTCGCCGAGCAGCTGCGTCACGAGGGAAGGAGCGTGATGGACTCCGCGACCGAGTCCGCGCGCACGCGCCTGCGTCCCATCCTGATGACGTCGTTCGCCTTCCTCATGGGCGTGGTGCCGCTGGTGCTCGCCTCGGGCGCGGGCGCGGCGGCGCGCAAGTCCCTGGGGACCACCGTGTTCGGCGGCATGTTGCTGTCGACCTTCGTCAACCTCATCTTCATCCCCGTGCTGTACGCGGTGGTGGAGTCCACGCGCTCCCGACTCCTCAAGCGGCACGAACACGCACGGCCCGATGGCGGAGGAACACCACCGCCCAACGAGCCGCCGCGTCCGCAGCCGGCCTGAGCCACGTGGCGGGGCCGATACGACCCAATATCCCAAGCCGGAGGGTTCGCTATCCTCCGGCGATTCATGGCCCGCTCCATGCCCCTCGACGTCCAGCGTCGTCGGCTGTACGCGCTCAAGCGCGCTCCCGCATTGCGGCACACCAGCAACACCGTCCTCCTCCAGATGTTGGATGTGGCCTGGGATGTCACCTGGGCCAAGGACACGGTGCTGTGCGAGGAAGGCCAGGAGGCCCACGGCTTCTTCCTGCTGCTCGAAGGAGAGCTGGAGGCACACCGTGACGGCGAATTGCTGCTGACACTGCGTCCTGGAACCCCACTCGGGTTCGAGGCGCTGATGGGCGGCCACTACTCCGTCACCGCGCGCGCGGCGACCGCCTGCAAGGGCCTCTTCTTTCCACGCGATGGCGTGTGGACGCTCGTCCAGGCACGCGCGGGGCTGAGGCAGGACCTGAAGCGACTGCTGGCTCACGCGGAGCCACCGAAGCAGGAGGACCCGCTGCCGCAGGTGGAGGTGGTGACGTTCGCGAGCGAGGTGCGGGACACGCCGCTGTCCGAGCTCATCGAGCTGGTGGCCAAGGTCATCACCCACGACTTCAAGGACCGGGTGTTGCTGGTGCGCACGGCGGAGTCGGGCTCGGACGAGCTGCCGGTGAAGGGCGCGGACGGAGTGCTGCGCGCCACGGTGCCGGCGTCCGAACCAGGGGCGCCGGGACGCCTGAGCGTGGCGCGCCTGCGGGAGCTGGCCCGGGAGCACGACCCGCATTACGTCTTCCTGGACGGCTGTCAGGTGACGGGCAGCGCGCCGCTCGTGGACAAGCACGTGCTCCTGGTGACACACCATGAGAACACCCGGGTGCCGCGCCCTGGAAAGGACCGCGTGCTGCCCACGGTGGTCATCGACCCGAGACATCCGACGCGGGAAGCCGAGCTGCGAGGCCGACCCCATGAAGGCCCCCGCGCGGACGCGCATGTCCTGCCGCCCTGTCGCCTGCGGATGGACCTGCGACGACTGGCGACGCTGAAGGTGGACGCAAGGCCGTTGACGGAGGTGGGCCTGAGCCCCGCGGAGCGGGACGCGCTATCACGCTGGGCCCGGGCCATCACCCACCGTCGCGTGGGACTGGCGCTCAGCGGCGGCGGAGTGTGGGGCTTCTACCATGTCCACATCCTGCGCTGGCTGGTGGAGCACCGCGTGCCGGTGGACTTCATCAGCAGCTCCAGCATGGGCTCGCTGGTGGGGGCCTACTTCTGCGGCACCGCGCTGGATGGCCACAGCGGCCTGGAGGGCCTGCACCGCCTGGAGGAGCGGGCCATGAGCCACCGGCTGTCGCTGGCGGCGATGGCGGCGGTCTTCACCACGTACTCGCTGGAGCACCTGGTGACGCAAGATTTGGGAGCCGTGGGGCTGGAGGAGCTGCCCATCCGCTTCCTCCCGGTGGCGACGGACCTGACGAGCGGCGAGTGCGTGGCGCTGGAGCGCGGCCCCGTGGCACGGGGAGTGCGCGCGAGTGGCTCGGCGCCCGGACTCTGGGCGCCCACGCTGGTGCCTCCCGCACGCTACGTGGACGGAGCCTTCACCAGCATGGTGCCCGCGAGCGTGTTGGTGAGCGCGGGCGCGGACCTGGTGTTCTCCAGCAACATCTTTCCCTTCGGCCTGCGTGAAACAGCCTGGATGCCGGAGAGCCGGGTGGGCCGATTCCTCGCGGGTCTCAATCCTGTATCGAGGGCGCTGGACCTTGTTGCCAGCGGTGTGTTGCTGTTGCATCGCAGCGGTGACGCGGAGAGCTTGATGGCGGACGTGAGTTACGACATCCAGTCAGCGGACACTCCGCTGAGAACGGCGATGGAGTTCACCAAGGCGCGAGACATCCTGAAGCGCGCCGCGTCGGATGAAGCGCTGGCCTGGAAGCTCACGGAGCTGCGCGCCCACTGGGAGCAGATGCGCCTGCACTGCGGTCCCCACGGGCGGCGCTGTGGAGGACAGCAGGCGGCATGATTCCCGTGCGAATCCTGGGAACGGCGAGCCTGCAACCCGGCCCGGCCGTGACGACCGAGGAGCTGTGCGCGCGCGTGGGCCGTGACGCGACGGAGGTGCTGCGCAAGACGGGCATCCGCTCGCGGCACTTCGCGCCACCGGGGACGAAGGCGGCGGACGTCGCGGCCGAGGCACTCCACGGCGCGCTGGTCGCCGCGGGACTGGAGGCGAAGGCGCTGCGGCGCATCTTCTGCGTCTCGTCCATGGGCGGGGATGTCACCACGCCCGCCACCGCGAACCGGGTGGCCGCGGCGCTGGGCCTGTCGGGGAGCTGCGACGCGATGGACCTGAGCAACGCGTGCATGGGCTTCCTGAGCGCGTTCGACCTCGCGGCGCGCTCGGTGGCGACGGGGCTGGGGCCGGTGGGCGTCGTCTCGGTGGAGCTGCTGTCGCGCACGACGACGCCAGACGACCCCAGGCCCTACCTGGTGCTGGGAGACGCCGCCGCCGCCGCGGTGCTCGGGGCCGGACGGCCTGGGGAAGGCGTGCTGGGCGTGGCGCTGGGCAACGACGGCTCGCTGCCGACGGACGTGGTGCTGGAGAACCCGCACGCGACGGGCAAGCCGGAGCGGATGCGCTTCCTGACGCCCAGCAAGGAGATGACGCGCGTGGCGCTGGACGCGCTGCTGCGCGCCGCGCGCACGGTGTTGGAGGAAGCCCAGGTGGCCCTGCGCGACGTGGAGTGGGTGCTGACACACCAGCCCAACGGGCGGATGCTGGAGGTCGTCCTGGATGCGATGGGCGTGGAGGCGGCGCGCGGGGTGCGCGTCGTGGACACGGTGGGCAGCGTGGGCTCCGCGTCGCTGCCCACGAGCCTGGACCGCCTGTGGCGCACGCGGCCGGTGAAGGCCGGGGACCGCGTCCTGATGGTGGGCGTGGGCGCGGGCGTGGCGCACGGCGCGGTGCTGTACCGGGTGGGAGGATGACGCGCGCCGGTGGGCTGCCTCTCGCCGCGTGGCTGGGCGCCTTCGGGTGGCTGCGGCGCTACCACCGCTACGAGGTGGTGAACCTGGAGCCGCTCTTGCGTCCTGGCGCCAAGCTCATCGTCGGCTACCACGGGCGCCCCCTCGCGGTGGACCTCTGCATGTTGACGGTGACGTTGCATGAGCACCTGGGCTACCTGCCACACGGCGTGGCGCACGGCGCCTTCGAGCGCATCCCCGGGATGCGCGCGGTGGTGGACGGGCTGGGCTTCGTCACCGGAGATGACCCCCGGCTGGCGGAGGCGGTGGCGCGAGGCGAGCACGTGCTGTTGCAACCTGGAGGCACGCGCGAGGGATGTCGCAGCTACCGGCATCGCTACCAGGTGAGCTGGGGCGAGCGGCTGGGCTACCTGCGGCTGGCGGTGCGTTACCGGCTGCCCATCGTCCCCGTGGGAGGCAGCGGCATGGATGACGCATACCTGGGCCTCAATGACGGGTACGCGCTGGGCAGACGCATGGGGATGCCGGCGCGGCTGCCGCTGTGGCTGGGCCTGGGCGCGACGGGGGTGTGGCCGCTGTCGCTGCCCTTTCCCGTGAAGATGACGCAGTGGGTGGGGGAGCCGCTGACGCGTCATCTGGAGCCGGGCTTCGACGCGGGCAAGCGAGAGTCGATGTTGGCAGCACACCAGGAAGTGGCGGGCGCCGTGCAGGCGCTCTTGGACCGGGCACGCGGCCGGCGGCCCGAGGCGATGGACTGAGCGAGGCAGGGAAGGCAGAGGGGCGATGAGCGACTCGGAGGAGGAGAGAGGCAAGGGAGAGCGACCATGGGCGCTCATCCTGGGGGCCTCTTCGGGCACCGGCGCGGCGATTGCCAACGCGGTGGCGCGCAAGCCGGGGCTGGATGTGTTTGGAGTCCACCGGGGCCGCTACGTGGACAACGCGGCGCTGGTGGAACGTCAGGTGAAGGAGGCCGGACGACGCGCGCTGCTGTGGCAGGCGGACGCGTCCACGCCCGAGGCGGCGGAGGCGGGTGTGCAGGCCTTGCGCGAGGTGGCGGGGCCGCGCTCGGTGAAGCTCTTCGTCCACTCGATTGCAGGCGCATCGGTGGGGCGGTTCCTGTCGGAGGGCGAGGACCGGCTCCACGCGCGGCGCATGCGCAGGACGTTCGACACGATGGCGCACTCGTTCGTGTACTGGGCGCAGGCGCTGGTGGCCGAGGACATGCTTGCGCCGGACGCGCGGCTCCTGGGGTTGCAGAACTCGCTGGACGAGACGCACCTGTCGAACACGGCGCTCATCAGCGCGTCGAAGGCGGCGCTGGAGATGTACGTGCGTTATCTGGCGATGGAGCTGGGCGGCAAGGGGCACCGGGTGAACCTGCTCAAGTTCGGCACGGTGCTCACGCCCGCGCTGAAACACGTGTACTCACCCGAGGCCCTGGTGCGACTGGAGGCGGCCCACGCGCGCATGAATCCCGCGGGACGCATGTGCACGGTGGAGGAGGTGGCGAACTTCGTCGGCGTGCTCACCGGTGACGAGGCGGGCTGGTTCAACGGCGCCACCATCGACTTCACCGGCGGCATGACGCTGCGTCTGTTGGACCTGGTGCTCAACCCGTGACGGGAACCACCGCGAGCTTCGGCATCCGGAAGCGCAGGCAGTAGAAGAACGGCGACACCTGTTCCTCCAGCACGTCCGTCGCGCGGGAGGGCAAGAGCTCCCGGGGACAGTGCGCGTCGCGCGTGTAGAACGTTATCGCTCGGAACGCGGCGCGCTGGAGGAGCGAGGGTCGGTGGGCCGCGTCCAGCTGCTCGTCCACCACCACCACCGGCGTGCCCGGCTTCGCCACGCGCGCCAGCTCTCGCAGTCCCGCGGCCGGGTCTCGATAGCCGCCAATTCCTCCCACGCTCAGCACCCGGTCGAACATGCCCGAGGGAAACGGCAGCGAGTGCCCGTCCGCCATCATCAACCGCACGCCCGGGTAGCTCCCCTTGCGCAGCCGATGCTGGCAGCGGCCCAGCATCCCCTCGCTCAGGTCCACGCCCCAGACCTGGACCTCCTGTCCCGCGCCCAGCTCGCGACGGATGAGCGGCAGGTTCGCTCCGGCGCCCACGCCCACCTCCAGGATGCGAAGGGGCGCTCCATCGTCCGACGAGGGGGGCAAGGCGCCCAGCTCCAGGCGCCGGATGTAGCCCGCGCGCATCTTCGACTCGGTGACGGACTGGAGCAGCGGCGTCAGCACCTTCGTCAGCGGGTCATGCAGCGCCGGCAGCCCGTCGTAGATGACGCGCATCAGCCGGTCCGTGCCGCGCACCGACTCCTCGCGATACAGCCGCGCGAGTCCGCGCTTCACCGGCCACGCCTCACCGCACCCTCCGCAGCGCAGCCAGCCCCACGACAGGCGGCCTTCCTCCTGCTGGCCGTGGAACACCAGTGTCCCGGCGCAGGCCGGGCAGGCCAGCAACGCGACGTCCCCTGCTTCCAATCCGCTACGCACCCGGACTTTGTAGCACCCTCGCCCGGGCCAGGTCGTCCTGCGCGCCCATGTGTTCGAAGCGCTCCAGTGCGCGTGTCAGGTGCGGACGTCTCGCCGGGTCCTCGGGCGGCAGGTGCCGCGCCAGCTCGAACCGCGCGCGAGCCTCCTCGTACGCCGTCTCCTTCGCCGTCGACATGGCGACACACTCGCGCCACGCCTCGTACGCGCGAGGCGCGTCACCCGACAGCCACGCCTCCAACCCGCGCCACAGCTTCGCCGCGGGCTGCGCGAAGAGGAACACCTTGGCGAAGCTCTCCACCGCGCGGCACGCCGCCCGCGCGTTCTCCAGCAGCGACACGTCGCGGCCCCCCTCGAGTTCCCAGAGGGTGAGCAGCACCTCCGCCACCGCCGTGACGGGGAAGTAGATGAAGTGCGCCACCGACTTTCCGGCCACCAGCTTCGCCAGGGCCTTCTCCGCCGCCACCCGCGCGCCGGCCAGGTCTCCCTCGCGCAGCCGCAGGAGCGCCAGCGAGCCATCCAGGATGATGCGGTCGGTGAGGCCGCCCTGCGCCTCCGTCCAGACCACCGTCTGCTCCAGGGCCGCGCGAGAGCGCGCGTGCTCCCCCAGGCGCAGATGGATGTACCCCTGGTAGTGCAGCGCCCAGTGCTGCGTCTGGAGCGCCCCGCGCCGCCGCGCCGAGTGCTCCAGCCAGTCCATCAGCGGCAGGCCCCGGTGGAACTTCCCCTGGTAGCAGGACACCACCGTGAGGAGCGCGCGGCACTCCTCCGCGAGCCGCAGGTCACCCACCGAGTCGACGATGCCGATGGCCCGCTCCAGCCACGCCTCCGCCTCCGCCCACCGCGCCATGTACGTCGAGTACACGGCGTTGCGACACAGCACGTAGGCCAGGTCCGCGGGGTTGCCCATGCGCTCGGCCACCTCGCGCGCCCGCCCCACCCACGCCTCCGCCACCGGACGCACCGGCACCGTGCCCGCCACCACCGCCATGTTGGTGTAGCCGCGCGCCAGCTCCGACGACGCGCCCGCGGGCTCACACAGGTTGAGCATGCGCAGGCCCGCCCAGAGCACGGGCAGCGCCTCCTGCCCGTAGATGAACGCGTCGGTCAGCCGCATCAACAAGCGGCCAGCGACGCGACGCACCCGCCGCCGCTCCTCCGTCTCCACGTCGTACGCGTCCGGCCGCGCGCTCTGCGCCAGCCGCAGGCCCACCTGCACCAGCGTGCCCAGGGCCCAGCCCATGCGCGTGGTGGGCACCGGCCAGCCGAAGTGCCGCAGCGCCCGCTCCGCGTGTCCCCGGAACGCGGCCAGCTCGCCCAACTGGAAGCGCGCCTCGGCCAGCAGCGCCTCCAGGTGGCCCAGGTGCAGCGCGTCGCGCGCGGGCACCCGCTCCAGCGCACGCGCGAGGAAGGGCAGCGCCTCGCGACAGGCACCCACCCGCAGGGCCTCTTCACCGGCGCGCTGCGCGTACTCGGCCTCGCGCGTCGAGTCGCCCGCCTCGCCCCAGTGGTAGCAGAGCGCCGCCGTCCGCTCCGAGCCATCGCGGTGCGCCGCCTCCATCGCCTCCGCCACCCGGCGGTGCAACAGCGGGCGCTCCGCCGCGGCCAACTCCTCCAGCACGCCCTCGCGCAGCTTGTCGTGCGCGAAGCGCCAGTGTCCGTCCGCCACGTCCAGCACCGCCGCCGCCGCGCAGTACGACAGCCAGCGCTCCACATCCACGCCGGGCGCCGCGTGCCTCAAGAGCGCCACGTCCACCTGTCGCCCGACGATGGCGGCCACGCGCAGCAGGTCCCGCGAGCTGGCGGACACCTTCTCCAGGCGCCGCCGCACCAGCCGTCGCACGCCGCCCGCGAAGACGCGCTCCGGCAGCGGCATGTCGCCCAGCCGGTCCAACCCGCCCGCCTCCTCCGCCAGCGCTCTCGCCACCTCCACCAGGAAGAACGGGTTGCCCTCCGTCTCGCGGCGCAACAGCTCCACCAGGTGCGGCCGCCCACCGGCCGGGCCAATCATCGACTCGCTGAGGACGGCGATTTCGCCCGCGTCCAGCCGGGGCAGCCGCAGCACGTCCAGGCCTGGAAGCTGCGTGGGCAGCGTGGGCGCCTCGTCGTCGCGGAAGCTGCCCAGGAGCAGCAACGGCAACCCCGTGGCGCGAGCGGCGAGCCGAGACAGCAACAGCAGCGACTCCCCGTGGGCCCAGTGCAAATCCTCCAGGAGCACCACCGTGGGCTGCGTCAGCCGGGAGAAGATGTCCTCCACCACTTGCAGCAGGCGCGCCTGCGCCATCTCCGCGCCCAGCTCCGCGGGGTCCGGCACGGCGCGCCCCAGGATGAGCTCCAGGTCCGGCACCAGCGGCTTGAGGATGCTGGCCTCGCGGTCATCCAACGGCGTGAGGATGGACAGCCAGCGCAGCACCGGGCGCCACTCCTGATACGGACTGCCGCCCGCCGCCACCGCCTGGCCGCGCAACACCACCGCGCCGCGCACCAGCGCCAGGGGCCGCAGCTCGTCGAGCAGGCGCGACTTGCCCACCCCGCTCTCTCCACCCACCAGCAGCCCGCCGCCATGCCCCAGCAGCGCCGCGTCCAGCACGGAGGACAACAGCGACAGCTCGCGCGCGCGGCCCACGTAGCGCGCGGCCTGCAGGAAGCTCTCGCGCGTGGTGACGGACTCCGCGGGCACCGGGCGATGGGTGGCCGCGCACAGCGCAGCAATCACCTCGTCCGCGCTGCGAGGCCGCCGCCGCGAGTCCTTGGAGACCAGGCGCTCCAGCACCTCGTGCAGCGCCTCCGGGAAGTCCGGGGGCGCCGGCGGGGCCTTCCCGTCGAAGGGCAGCCGTCCGAAAATCATCTGGCACGCCATGGCGCCCACGCTGAAGAGGTCCGTCACCTCCGAGGGAGGCTGGTCCTCGAACAGCTCCGGCGCCAGATAGCCTGGCGTGCCGCCCGGCTGCGCGCGGTGCACCTGCTCGCGTCCCACGGCGAGCCCGAAGTCGAGCACCTTCACCTGCCCACGCGCCACCAGCACGTTGGCGGGCTTGAGGTCGCGGTGGATGATGCCTCGGCGGTGCAGGTACGCGAGCGCCTGGAGCGTCTGCACCAGCAGGTCCACCTGCACGTCGAGCGGCTGATTCACGCCCGCCTGCACCAGGTGCCGCGCATCCTCCAGCAGGTCCATGGCCAGGTACGGCCGGTGCTCGGCGTCGAAGCCGTAGTCGAGCACGCTGATGACGTGGGGATGTCTCACCGACGCCAGCGTCTGGAACTCGTGGGCCAGCGACAGCGCCAGCTCATGGCGCGCGGCGGAGGACGGGGTGTTCTCGCCCACGGGCGGCTTCACCAGGTCTTCCACCGTCTTGTGCAGCCGCTTGATGGCGACCGGGCCGTTCAGCAAGTCCTGCGCGCGCCACACCGTGCCCGCCCCGCCCC
>NZ_JABUMQ010000029.1:0-54670 GCF_013336645.1 Myxococcus sp. CA039A
GCGGAGCTGCCCCGGGCCACCGCCGTGCCCATGCCCACCCAGCCCTCCAGTCGTCCGGGCATGGGCGCCATTCCCTACGACGGCGGGAGCACCTTCCGCGTGTGGGCGCCCAACGCCCAGCGCGTGCAGGTGGCCGGTGACTTCAGCAACTGGGAGTCGGTGGAGCTCCAGCGCGAGCCGAGCGGCAACTTCTCCCTGGACGTCCCCGGCGCCAAGGCCGGTGAGCAGTACCAGTACGTCATCCAGGGCAAGCACGGCGACTGGCGCTGGAAGGGAGACCCTCGCGCCAACGACGTGACGAACTCCACGGGCAACTCCGTCATCGTCGACCACAAGTCCTACGAGTGGAAGCACGACTGGGAGTTCAAGATGCCGGCCTGGAACGAGGCGGTCATCTACGAGATGCACGTGGGCACGTTCAACGACTCACCCGGCTGGGGCCCCGGCAACTGGGAAAGCGCCATCGACAAGCTGGACCACCTGAAGGACCTGGGCATCAACGTCGTGGAGTTGATGCCCTCGGCCGAGTTCGCCGCCGACTTCAGCTGGGGCTACAACCCCGCCTTCCCCAACGCGCCGGAGAGCGCCTACGGCAGCCCCGAGGACCTCAAGCGCTTCGTCGACGAGGCGCACAAGCGCGGCATCGGCGTGGTGATGGACGTCGTCTACAACCACCTGGGGCCCAGCGATTTGCCCCACTGGGACTTCGACGGCGAGACGTACGGCAAGGGCGGTAGCTACTTCTACACGGACTGGCGCGCGAAGACGCCGTGGGGCGACACCCGGCCGGACTACGGCCGCCCCGAGGTGCGCGACTACCTGCGTGACAACGCGATGATGTGGCTGCGCGACTACCACATGGACGGCCTGCGGCTGGATGCCACCAAGGAAATCCGTCAGGCCAGCGGCGCGGACAACCCGCAGGGCTGGCAGCTGCTCCGGGACATCAACGACGCCGTCAACCGCGAGTTCCCGCAGAAAATCATCATCGCCGAGGACCTGGGCAACGAGGGCGGCCTCACGCATCCGGACGGCGCCAACTTCGACAGCCAGTGGGACTCCAACTTCGTGCACCCCGTGCGCACGGCGCTGACGGCCTTCTCCGACGCGGAGCGCGACATGAACGCCGTCGCCCGCGCGATTGGCTTCAAATACAACGGCAACGCCACCCAGCGGGTCATCTACACGGAGAGCCACGACGAGGTGGCCAATGGCAAGCAGCGGCTGCCCAGCGAGGTGGGCGGCTGGGACTCCGGTGGCTATCACGCCAAGAAGCGCTCGCTCATCGGCGCCGCGCTGACGATGACCAGCCCTGGCATTCCCATGCTCTTCCAGGGCCAGGAGTTCCTCGAGGACGGCCACTTCCAGGACGGCGACCCGCTCGACTGGCAGAAGAAGGAGTCCTTCGCCGGCATCAACCAGGCGTACACGGACCTCATCAAGCTCCGGCGCAACTGGAACGACAACACCGCGGGCCTGCGTGGGGAGAACGTCAATGTCCACCACGTGAACAACGACGACAAGGTCATCGCCTTCCACCGTTGGGACAAGGGCGGGCCGGGCGACGACACCATCGTCGTGGTCAACTTCGGAGGCAAGCAGCTCTCCAACTACGAGCTGGGCCTGCCCTCCGACGGCACGTGGAAGGTGCGTTACAACAGCGACTGGCAGGGCTACTCCGGCGACTTCGGCAATGCCCAGAGCTTCGACGTAGGCGGCAAGTGGAACGGCAAGGACGGCCTGCCCGCCAGCGGCTCCCTCAACAACCTGGGCCCGTACAGCGTCGTCATCCTGTCGCGGGACAAGTAGCCCATCACCTCCCTCGAAGCACCTGGACCCCGTCGTCTCTCAGTAAGAGGGCGGCGGGGTTCTCACGTTTCAATACCGTGGCATGTGTAGCGGTGTCGCATGAAGCCGCATAGCTGTAAAACATGAAATACTAGCTGTGTCCGGATAGCATGATGGTTCCCCCAGGAGGGTTTCCATCATGATTTTCTCCCGCCGGGCCGTGCCCGGGCTTCGTGGTCTCGCGGTCGCTCTCACGTTGTTTCAGGTGTTGTTCGCGGCGCAGGCGATGGCCGCCGAGCGACGGTTCCTGATTGATTTCGGCGCGGACATCTCCACGACGCCTGGTTGGAACAACGTCACGGTGGGCCATTCGGGGACGACGCTGAACAACCTGGTGGACTCGGCGGGTGTCTCGTCCGGGTTGACGCTCCAGATTACGGACTCCTTCTGGCAGGGCTGGACGGGGGCCAACAACGGCAACGGCACCACCAGCAGCGCGCTCTATCCGGCGACGGCGACGCAGGACTCGCAGTTCATCGGCAACCACATGGGCACGCTCGATGACCTGGCGAAGGTGCGCATCTCCGGGCTCGCGGTGAACGGGACGTACTCGGTGCGCTTGTTCGCCTCGCGCGTCACCGACGACCTCACGTCGGACCGGACGACGGTGTTCACCATCGGCGCCCAGTCGGTGGAGCTGCAGGCGCGCAACAACGTGAACAGCATCGCCGAGCTCACGGGCCTGGCCCCGTCGGCTGGCGCGCTGGAGGTCACCGTGTCGCTCAAGCCGGGCGCCATCTATGGCTACCTGGGCGTGCTCGAACTCATCGAGCACGACGGCGTGGTGGTGAACCGTCCCCCTGTTCCCAACGCCGGCGCGGACCGCACGGTGCCGCTGCCCAGCAACACCGTGGCCATTCCTCCAGCGGGCACGGACCCGGAAGGGCAGGCCATCACCTTCCAGTGGACGCAGGTCTCCGGCCCCAACACCGCGCGCATCTACCAGAGCCCGTGGAGCCCGCTGGTCGCGAGCAACCTGGTGCAGGGCACCTACGTCTTCCGCCTCACCGCCACCGACAGCGAGGGCGCCAGCGCCGCCGATGACGTGAGTGTGTCCGTGGTGCAGAGCACCGGCGCCGGCTCGCCCTTCCAGCGCACCGTCACCCAGAAGGCCGTCACGGCCAACAGCAAGGTCATCCAGTATTACGAGTCGCTGCCCCGGGGCTACAACACGGACCCCACCCGCAAGTGGCCGCTCATCGTCTACCACCACGGCCTGGGCCAGCGCGGCAGCACGCCGGAGAGCCTGCCCATCATCCTGGGCACCAGCATCCCCGTGGAGACGGGCGCGCAACTGGAGTACGTGAACAACGGCGTCACGGAGTCCTTCATCGTCCTGCAGCCGCAGCTGCACGAGTCCTATGGCGAGTGGCAGGACTTCTTCACCCAGGCCATGCTCGACACGGCCCGGACGAACCTCCGCGTCGACCCGGACCGCGTCTATCTGGTGGGCTACTCGCTGGGCGCGTTCCAGACGTGGACCTTCCCGCAGCGCTCGGACGCGAACGCGCTCCAGGTCGCCGCGATTGCGCCGGTGGCCGGTGGGCGCGTGCACACCTCGGGCGGCGTGTCGCAGCTCTGCCGGCTGGCGAACCAGGACGTCGCGGTGTGGGCGTTCCACGCGGTGGATGACCAGACGGTCGGCGTGGGGACGACGGATGGCGCGGTGAACGGGCTCAATGCCTGCTCACCGGCTCCGGACCCCGCGCCGAAGTACACGCGCTACGCGGATGGTGACCACTGGGTCATCGGCCGTGCGACGAATCCGACGGCGCCCGAGGCCTCCAACCTCTACCAGTGGCTGCTGAGGCAGCGCCGCAACGCACCGCCCGTCATCTCCACCCCCCGGACACTCACCGCGCGGTCCACCACCGTGCCCAAGCTCTACAACACGACCATCGGCTACTACGAGTCCCTGCCGCCTGGCTACAACGTGGACCCCAACCGCCAGTGGCCGCTCATCGTCTTCCTCCACGGCCTGGGCCAGCGAGGCAACGGCACGACGGAGCTGACCAAGGTGCTGGAGACGGCGCTGCCCTTGAAAATCAAGGACGGCGCGCAGCTCGAGTACGTCGTCAACGGGGTGACGGAGTCGTTCGTGGTGTTGATGCCCCAGATTTCGGCGAGCACCTCCGGGTGGCACCCGTACCACGTGGAGCGGATGCTGGACCTCGCGCTGGCCAACCACCGCATCGACCCCAAGCGCATCTACCTGACGGGCCTGTCGCTCGGCGGCTTCGGCACCACGGCCTTCCCCGAGTTCTCCCTGGCGAATGCCCAGCGGCTCGCCGCGATTGCGCCCACGGATGGCGCCCACTACGGCGATGTCGTCTGGGCGCCGGACCTGGGCAATGTCCCCACGAACACCTGTTACATCGCCCAGGCCGGTGTGAAGACCTGGATGTTCTACGGCGCGGTGGACCAGGACTGGGGCTGGACGGCCTCGCAGTTCGTGGACCGACTCAACGCTTGCGCGCCCACGCCCTCGCTCAAGGTCTCCGTCTATGCCGGTGTCGGCCACGGGGCCTGGGGGCGCGCGTATGACACGGGGGCCGCCTGGCAGACCCCGAACCTCTACGAGTGGCTGCTCGCCCAGCGTCGTCCGTAGGACGCTGGAGGCATGGAGGCGCCCCGCGGTGTCCGTGCGGGGCGCTTCGCGTCTTCCTCCGGACCCTGTCTCTTGAGAGACAAGGGGCAGGAACCCGTGGGCAATGTCGTGCCCGCCGCGCATCCGGCACAACCGTCGGCATGGTGGGAAACACGTTGGTGGTGGTGGCGCGTCCGGAGTGGGTGTCAGGCGGCGGTCCCTGGGGGTCGACCTTCAAGGTGACGTTGCTGAACCTGTCGGACGAGGTGGTGGTCAACCCCGTCATCACCTTCAAGGTGGAGGCGAAGCAGGTCATCCAGAACAACTACGGGCTGGTCTGGACGCGCAGCGGGGAGGTGGTGTCCGGTCGGCTCGTGGCCGAACGCAACGTCATCCCTCCACGCGCTTCGACGGAGTTCCGGCTGTCGGTGCGGGGGGAGGGGCAGGACCTGGGGCCGCTCCCCCGCGACTTCACCGTCAACGGGCGCCCCGCGGACCCTCCTCGAGACAGCGAGCCTCCGACGACGCCCAAGCGGGTGCGCGCAACCCTCGTGGGCTCCGCACTCGTCACCCTGGGGTGGGACGCGTCCACGGACAATGTCGCCGTCGCGGGCTACCGCGTGACGTACTCGAAGGTGGGCGGCGGTGTGGCCCAGACGCTTTCGTCGACGCGGCCGGCTATCACCCTGATGGGCCTGTCGGCGGGGAGCGAGTACCAGGTCTCCGTGGTGGCGCTGGATGTGTCCGACAACGTGTCGGCGTCCTCGGACACGGTGAAGATTCGCACGTCGGCCGCGCCGCCGGACGCGGGGGACTGGGACGTGCCCCGGGCCCCGTTCGTGGACTACACGTCGTGGCCCACGCCGCGCGTGTCCGAGTACGGAAGAGAGGCCGGCCTGGATGGCTTCTTCCTCGGCTTCCTCGTGGCGCGACCGGACGGGGGTGCCAGGGCGGTGTCCTGGGGTGGCAACACCACCCTGGTGGACTCGGAGGATGGCCAGTCGTACTCGGGGGACGCGACGGTCTCCGACTACGGCAAGAGGGACATCGAAGCCTTCCGTCGAAGCGGCGGCACGGTGGTGCTGTCTTTTGGTGGCGCGTCGAACATGCCCCTCGAGGCCGAGGAGACCGAGGTGGCGACGCTTGTCGCGACCTACGCGGCTGTCCTTCGCAACTACGGAGTCCGCCATCTCGACTTCGACTTCGAGGGCGCGTTCCTCCATGACGAGGACGCACAGGTGCGCCACCTCGCGGCCCTCTCTCAGTTGCTCGCCGTCTACCCCACGCTGAAGCTCTCCTACACGCTTCCCGCGGACGGCGCGCCGGGCTCGCTGGTGGGCTTCAACGACGGTGGGGTGCGCTTCCTCCAGAAGCTGTCCTCCGCGGGCATCGAGCCTTCGCTCATCAATGGCCTGCTGATGGAGTTCGGGCAGTCGGCACCGGTTGATGCACTGGAGTGTTGTGTCCACGCGCTCCGGGGCATGCACGCGCATGTCTCCGCGGCCTTCCCTCGGTGGGACGCGGCGAAGGTGTGGCGGCGCCTGGGGGCGTGCCCCATGTTCGGGCGTCATCCCAATGGACGGGAGTTCACCCTGGAGCACCAGCGCGGCCTGGTGGAGTTCGCGCGAGAGCACCAGCTGGGCTGCCTGTCGGGCTGGGATGCCACCCGGGACGCGAACCAGGGACGGCTGCCCGAGTGCGAGCGAGACTCCGGAGGTGACCTGTCCCGGTGCACGCTCACCCCGCAGCAGCCGTTCGACTTCGGCAGATGCATCTCCGCCCATGGCGCGAAGGGCCCCTCGCAAGAAGTCGTCGCGGAGTAACGACTCGCGGAAGTACGACGTGCATCGTTGACAACATACGACTGACGTCGTACTTAGATGGCATGACGACGGATGCCATTCCCACGGACGTGGAGCTCGCCATCCTGGGCGTGCTGTGGAAGCGCGGTCCCAGCACCGTGCGCGATGTTCACGAGGCGCTCGGGCGGGAGGACGGCAAGAGCGCGGGCTACACCACCACGCTCAAGCAGCTCCAGGTGATGTCCGCCAAGGGGTTGGTGAGCCGTGACGAGAGCTCGCGCAGCCACGTGTACGCCGCGAGCGTCGCGGAGGGGCGCACCAAGCGTCAGCTGGTGAAGGACCTGCTCGACCGCGTCTTCGGGGGCTCCTCGGGTGCGCTCGCCGTGCAGGCGCTGTCGCTCAAGCCCGCATCGAAGGAGGAGCTCGAGGACCTGCGCCGGTTGTTGGACGCGGACAAGAAGGGGGAGAAGTGATGAGCCCCGCCTGGCTGATGGCGGAGTGGGGGCGAGGTGTGGCCCTGTGGCTGGTCCATGGCGTGTGGCAGACGAGCGTCGTGGCCCTGGTCGCGGCCGCCTCGCTGTGGTTGCTGCGGCGCCGCTCGGCGCGGGCTCGTTATGCGGTGGGGTGTCTGGCCCTGGCCGCGCTCGTGCTCGCGCCCGTGGTCACGTTGCTGCTGTCGTCCCCGGACTCCGTTCCGGCGCCGCTGGACGTTGGAGTGAGCGGGCGCGTGACGTCCATCGTCGAGGACTCCCAGGCGCTCGCGGGAGCCTCCCTCCCGAGCCCGGCGTCCCAGGCGGCGACGGAGCCCGTGGCCTTCGACATCTCGTGGCCCATCGTGCTGGGCGGTCTCTGGTTCAGCGGGGCGTGTGTGGCGCTCTTGCGCCTCGCCCTGGGCTGGTGGCGGATGACGCGGCGACTGGTTCGCCTCGCGAGGCCGGCCTCCTCGTCGGTGCGCCTGACGGTGTCGTACGTCGCGGAGCGGCTGGGCCTGCGCCGCGGGGTGGAGGTGCGGGAGTCCTTTGTCGCGCCCTCTCCGTTGGTGCTGGGGCTGGTGCGGCCGGTGCTCGTGCTCCCGCGTGGCGTGGATGAGCGACTCACCCGGGAACAGTTGGAGGCGGTGGTGGCACACGAGCTGACGCACGTGCGGCGCCATGACACCGTCGTCAACTTCGTGCAGTGCCTGGTGGAGGCGCTGTTCTTCTTCCATCCGGCGGCGCGCTGGCTGTCCAGTCAGGTGCGACTGGAGCGAGAGCACTGCTGCGACGACGCGGCGGTGGGCTTCTGTGGCGATGTCCGCGTGTATTCCGGCGCGCTGCTGGGGCTCGAGGAGCTGCGGCAGGAGGGCTCGATGCTGGCGCTGGGCGCGGGTGCACGGCCGCTCGCGGCGCGGGTGCGGCGGCTGCTGGGGCAGTCGCCCGTGTTGGAGGTGCCTCGGAAGGCCCGGCTCGTGGGTTTCGTCGGGGGTGTGCTCGCGACGTTGGGGGTCTCCGGCGCGGCCTGGGCGTGGGGGGTGCCGCTGGAGATGTCCCTGCCCCCGCGGTCCTCGCAAGGGCTCGCCACGGCGGTGTGCTCGCGCGTGGTCTATCCCAAGGACTTCACCGCCGTGGCCTCCTACCGGAGTGGCGGGCGCACCTTGCGCAGCCGCATCTTCGTCTCCCGCTGTGGGCGCATCCGACTGGAGTCCGAGAATGGGTCCTCGGTCCTGGTGCTCCTCTATGACGTCAACACCCATGAGCAGGTGAATTTGGATGTCAGGGCGCGCACCTACGACGTGTTTACCGACGATGGGGACCTGGGGCTTCCGCTGCACCTTCCTGGCGGGTGCACGGAGAATCAGGCGGGCTGCGTGCTCCAGGGGGAGGACATCGTCGAGGGACGCCTCACCCGACGTTGGCACCGGAGCCACGCTCCGCATGACACGTTGACCCAGTGGGTGGATGCCGAGCTGGGCTATGCCATCCGTGAGGAGTCCGACCTCTTCGGCTCGCTCACTCTTTCGGACATCCAAGTCGTCGAACCGGTCGTCACGCGCTTCGTCATCCCGAGCGACTTCCTGGCGGACGATTCGCCGTAGCGGTCACCGTCGGCGGTCCGCTGCGAGCGGAGAGATGAGCGGGGGAGTTCTGTTCCCCGCACCCGACTTCATCCGAGCACTCGCGCGCCGTCGCCGGTTGTCACCGGTGAGCGCCTCCTCCCAAGGAGGCCCGCGCCCCGCTTCATCCTGATGCCCTTTGCGGCGGACGTGCACGGTCTCCCGCGCCTTGTGCGTCCCAGCCGAGTCTCTCTCGTCCATCCCGAGGTCGCTTCACGGCGACGCGCTCAGCCTCCTGCGTCCTTCGCGTCCCGCCGAGTCTCTCTCGTCCATTCCAAGGTCGCTTCACGTTGGACGTGTTGGGGCTCGTGCGCCCTTCGCGTCCCAGCCGCACTCGCGTTGTCCATCCCGAGGTCGCTTCATGGCGACGCGCTGGGCCTCCTGCGCCCTTCGCGTCCTGGCCGCACCCCCGTCGTCCGTCCCGAGGTCCGCATGAAAGTCCTTCGCCTGCTGTGCCTGATGCTTTCCCTCGCGTGCGCCGGCTCCGGCACGCCACGTGTTCCGGTCCCTTCGGTCGCTCCCGCCGAGAAGGCAGCCCCCGCTGTCGCCACCGTCACGGTGGACGGCCGGGTCCGGAGCGCCACGAACACGCCCGTGGAGGGCGCCGTGGTCGCGCTCGTTCCCGCCCGTGAGGACTGGAACCCGGACCTCGCACCCCCGGCGGCTCGCATGCGCACGGGACCGGATGGCCGCTTCCACTTCGCTGACCTGCCTTCCGGCCAGTATGGCCTCACCGTCAGCGCGACCGCTTACGAGGCGGGCTTCCTCATGGACGTGAAGCTCACGGCCAGCGAGGCCCCGCGCCAGCTCGACGTGGTGCTCGCTCCGCCAACGCAGGTCCTCCGAGGGAGCGTGAAGTCGGAGTCGGGCAAGCCGCTCGCGGGCGTGTGGCTGCTCCTGGGACGCTACAGCGATTTCCTGGGCGACATGCTCTACGTCCAGACGGATGCGAGCGGCGCCTACGAGGTGGCCCTGCCCGTCGGCGGGTATGGCGCCGCCGTCCACGCCGAGGGCTTCATGCCCATGGGGCGCTCGCTGGAAATCGCGGCCAACAAGTCCGTGACGGTGACGGACTTCACCGCGCTGGCGCTCCCGGAGACCACGCCGCCATCTCCGGAGGTTGTGTCGTGGGTGAAGCAGTCCCTGGTGCCGCTCACCTCGGTGGAGGCGGGACATGGGTTCGCCGACCTGCAACCGCTGAAACCGTGGCTCACCGAGGCCCGCATCGTGGCACTGGGTGAAGCCACACACGGCACCCGCGAGTTCTTCCAGCTCAAACACCGGATGCTGGAGTTCCTCGCCACGGAGCTGGGCTTCACCGTCTTCGCGATTGAAGCCAGCTTCGGAGAGGCGCTCGCGCTCAACGAGTACGTCCTCACCGGCAAGGGCGACCCGGCGAAGGGCCTCGCGGGCCTCTACTTCTGGACCTGGGACACCGAGGAGGTGCTGGCCCTCATCCGGTGGATGCGCGCCTACAACGCCGACCCGCGCCACGCCAGGAAGCTCAAGTTCTACGGCGTGGACATGCAGGCCACCGCCGCCTCCTCGCGGGCCGTCCTCGACTTCTTCGCCCAGGTGGACCCCGCCTTCCACCAGCGACTCGCCGGGCCGATGGCGCCGTTCCTCGACCCGCGGCAGGGCCCCGCGCTTCGCAAGGTGGAGACCGGCCAGGTGCTCGCGGGGCTCGTCACGGACATCGAGGCCCGCCTGCGTCAGCTCCCCCCACGCAAGGCTTCCGCGAAGGCCCAGGCGCTGGTGGCTCGCCACGCGAGGGTGCTTGGTCAGTTCGCCGAAACCGTCGTGGGCCAGCTCTCCGATGACAACCTCCGGGACCGGGCGATGGCGGAGAACGCACGCTGGATTCTCGAGCACGAGGGCCTCGAGGCCCGGATGGTGCTCTGGGCGCACAACGGTCATGTCGCCGCCACGGGCCGCGACGCGGTGACGCCCATGGGGCAGCACCTGCGCGAGGCCCTCGGTCAGCAACTGTATGTCTTTGGCTTCGCCTTCAATCAGGGCGCGTTCCAGGCCGTGCACGTGCCGAGTGAGCCGAACGAGCCGCGACGGGGTCTCACCGCCCACACCCTCCCTCCCGCGGAAATCGGCTGGCTCGATGGAACGCTCGCCCAGGCTCAGGTGTCCGCGTTCGCGCTCGACCTGCGGAGCCTGCCGCGCGGCGGCGGCGCGGCGGAGTTCTTCCTGCAGCCCCGGTACACTCGCAATTATGGTGCCGTCTACAGCAAGGCCATCCAGCCCCGGTCCATCCGAGCCGCGTCCGCCTATGACGGGCTGCTCTTCGTGGACCACACCCAGGCGGCGGTCTCCACTCCCACGGGCAGGCGTCAACCTCCAGGACAGCAGGCGCAGGGCGCGCAGTGAGGGCACGCCCGCCCTTGTGTCGGGCTCCTTCCATGACTTTCTTTCGGCATGTCTCGCTTTTCATAAGACTTCCGTGAGGCCGTCTCGTTGATGCGTTGCATGGAGCGAGTACGGCTCCGGTCCGACGGGCAGGGGTTCGTCGGACCTCATCGACGGGGAGTACGGGTCATGCTGAAGAAGATGGTGGTTTCGTGGATTCTCCTGGTGGGCAGCACGACGCTGTTCGCCGCGTGTGACAGCGAGCAGAAGAAGGCGGAGGTCATCGACTCGCACGGCACCGGAACGGTGGTGCTGCTCATCGAGCGCGAGACGGGCGAGGGCCCCTATGTCGAGGGGACGCAGGAGCGCTTCAAGGTCACCGCCGCCGGTGAGGTCTTCAAGGCCGTGCGCTGGAGCGCCAACGCCGGCGTCGTCGCGGCCGAAGCCGAGCGCGTCACGTGGACGCTGCCGAAGGAGGGGACGGCGTCCCTGTCCGTCTCCGTGGAGACGGAGTCGGGGAAGACGGCCGAGGGCTCGTTCAACTTCAGCGTGGTGGCCTCCGCCGTCGTCGTCCCGGTGACGGGGGTGGACGCGGGGCCGGACGTGACGGGTGTGCTCTGCGAACTGGCCTTCGACAACGCCGGCAAGGGGCACCTCGTCTACACGAACGAGACCCACCGGGGGCTGTGGTACGCGACCTGGGACGGCACGACGTGGACGACGGAGCAGATTGATGGCCCGGGCTTCAACAACGGCGGCACCTACGTGTTGAACTGGAACATCGCCCTGACGCTGGACGTGGCGAGCGGGACGCCGCACGTCGTCTATCTCAAGGGGCCGGGCCTGCCCGGCACGACGGCGGCCAACTGGCGGATGAACTACGCCACGCGCGTCAATGGCAGCTGGGTCCGCGAGGAAGTCGAGCCCACCAACCGCACGTCCTATACGCGGGTGAGCGTCGCGCTCAATCCCAACCAGGGCCTGCAGCCCACCGTCGTCTTCAGCGATGGCTCGGCCGGGACGGGAGTCCGCGTCGCCACCCGGACGGCGCCGGGCACCTGGGGCATCGCGCAGCACAACATGTCGATCCTCATGGGCGACGTCAACTTCGACGCCTCGGGCACGCTGTACATCCCGTCCAATGCGAACTCCAGCTCGGATACCTACGTGAGCGTGAGGCCCGGCGCGGCCACCGACCGCACCCGTCTGGACGGTGTGACGCTGGAGAACACGTTGTGGCTCTCCGCGGTCTGGGGGCCGAGCCAGCACCTGCTGCTCCTGTCCAGTGGCGGCGTCGACGGCGCGAGGAGCGCCCTGCAGGACATCACGGTGAAGGCGCCCATCACGTCCAGCACCCTGGCCACCTCGCCGGTCGACTTCGAGAACGACTCGAACGACATGACCTACGGCGGAGGCAAGGTCTTCATCGCCCAGCGCCATGGGACGAAGCTGGAGCTCATCACCCCGGATGCGCGGGGCTTCTGGACCTATACCCAACTGGGCACCGTGCAGGAGGGTTCACGTCCGAGCGTGGCGGTCCGCCCGACGGACAGCACGCCGCACGTCTGCTACCAGCGCGACGGCAAGGTGAGCTTCCAGTAGCAGGCCCCGCCTTCACGCCTGTCCGGCGCCAGCCTCGACCGAGGGCTGGCGCGTCGGGGCCTTGGTGTCGCGGGAAGACGCGCTCGCCGCTCAGGCGCGGGTGCTCATCCCCGGGCCGCCCGTCGTCGGCAGTCTCGTCATGGGAATCTGGAGGGTGAAGGTCGAGCCGCGTCCCAGCTGACTCTCTACCTGGATGCTCCCGCCATGGGCCTCGACAATCTGGTGGGTGATGAAGAGGCCCAGTCCCATGCCGCCGTAGTTGCGCTCGGAGACGGCGCGCACGAAGCGCTCGAAGATGCGGTGCTGCTGCGTGGGGGCGATGCCAATGCCCTCGTCCTGCACGGTGAGCACCACGGTGGTGTCGTCGGCGCTCAGGCTCAGGCGGATGGGCTTGCCCGCGCCGTACTTGATGGCGTTGGTGACCAGGTTCGTCACGGCCTGGTCCATCCGCCGCCGGTCCCACATCCCCTCCAGGCTGGTGGGGAGCTCGAGCTCCAGGCGACACCCCGCGGCGGCGGCCTGGGCCTCGTAGCGCGTGGTGACATCCCGCACCAGGGCGGACAGGTCCATGCGCGCCGGCTCCAGCGGGAGCCTGCCCACGTTGATGCGCGACACATCCAGCAGGTCATCGATGAGGTCGGCGAGCTTGCGCACCTGACCGCTCGCCGCGGCGAGCTCCCGGGCCAGTCGTCCGTCCGCCACGAGCGCCTCGGGGTTGCTCTCGGCGGTGCGGCGCATGGCGGACAGCTTCAGCTGGAGGGGCGTGAGCGGCGTCTTCAGCTCGTGTGAGGCCACGGACAGGAACTCGTCGCGGGCGTGCAGGGCCTCGCGCAGCCGCTCCATCTCGCGCGTCTCCTCGGCGTGCTTGCGCTGGGTGAAGTCCCGCGTCACCTTGCCGAAGCCGCGCAGCTCTCCCGTCTCGTCGAAGAGGGCGGTGATGACGACGTTGGCCCAGAACCGCGTCCCGTCCTTGCGGATGCGCCAGCCCTCGTCCTCGAACCGGCCCAGCCGGATGGCGGACTCCAGCTCCCACTCGGGCTTGCCCCAGGCGACGTCCTCGGGCGGGTAGAAGCGGCTGAAGTGCTGGCCCAGGATTTCCTCGGCCAGGTAGCCCTTGATGCGCTCCGCCCCCAGGTTCCAACTCGCGATGTAGCCGCGCACGTCCAGCGTCAGGATGGCGTAGTCCGTGACGCTGGAGATGAGCAGACGGAGCTGGTCCTCCGTGTCCCGACGGGAGTGTTCACCTCTCGAGTAGGTGATGGCTCCGTTACCGGAGTTCAGAAGGTGGTCGTGGTTGTCGCCCAAGGTGCCCCGCTTCCAGCCACCTAGGAGAACACGCAATTGTCGCCATGCAAGCGGCTGTCTCACCCTTTCGTCCAGTAGACGAAGGCGCCACCTTCCCCCAGTGGCGATGGGCGGGGCGGAAGCCTCCCTGCCCGGCGGTGTGGGCCGGGACAGGGCGTACGGGCAGGCAGGGGGCCTGACTTCCAGAGGGCGCGCGCGTCGCCCAGGTCAGCTCACGGCGCCTTCGCTGAAGGCTCGCTCGATGAGGGCCTTCATCGGGGCGTGGGCGGGCAGGGTCCCGAAGCAGTTGCCGTGCGCGCCTCCGAGCCGGGACTCGCAGAAGGCATCGGCGACCTGGCTGTTGCCGGCGCGCAGCAGCAGGGAGGCCTGGAGCGCCAGGGCGAGCCGCTCCACGACGAAGCGCGAACGCGTCTCCAGCGTGGCGGTGTCCGAGAAGTCCTTGGCGATGCGCGCCAGCTCCGCGTCGAGCGCGGGGTGGCCGCCCTGGGCCGCCATCAGCTCCTGGAACAGGGCCTCGCGGCTGGCGGGCTCTCGGGTGGCCGCGCGCAGCACGTCCAGGCACTGGATGTTACCGCTGCCCTCCCAGATGGAGTTCAGGGGCGCCTGCCGGTACAGCCGCGCCAGGTTGGACTCCTCGACGTAGCCGGCGCCGCCCAGGCACTCCTGCGCCTCGTTGACGAAGGTGGGGGCGCGCTTGCACACCCAGTACTTGCCCACGGCGGTGGCCATGCGCGCGAAGGCGGCCTCGCGCTCGTCGCGGTGGCTTGCGTCCACGGCGCGGGACACGCGCGCCGTCAGCACGGTGTGGGCCTCCGACTCGAGCGCCAGGTCCGCGAGCACGTTCATCATCAGCGGCTGTTCGATGAGCCGCCGGCCGAACGCCTTGCGGTGCCGCGCGTGGTGGATGGCCTGCACGAGCGCCTGACGCATCAGGCTGCTGGAGCCAATCATGCAGTCCTGCCGCGTGAGGGCCACCATCTCCAGGATGGTCGCCACGCCCCGGCCTTCCTCGCCGACCATGAAGGCCACCGCGCCCTGGAACTCCACCTCCGAGCTGGCGTTGCTCCAGTCGCCCAGCTTGTCCTTGAGCCGCTGGATGCGGATGGCGTTGCGCGTGCCCTCCGGCGTGAAGCGCGGCAGCAGGAAGCACGACAGGCCGCCCTCGGCCTGGGCCAGGACGAAGAAGGCGTCGCTCATGGGCGCGGAGAAGAAGAACTTGTGCCCCACGAGCGCGTAGGGATTGCCCGGCCCCTTCGCGCCCAGTTGGTGCGCGCGCGTGCTGTTGCTGCGCACGTCGGAGCCGCCCTGCTTCTCCGTCATGCCCATGCCGATGGTGACGCCCTTCTTCTGCTCGGAGGGCTGGAAGCGCGAGTCGTACGTGGTGGACGTGACGAGCGGCAGCCACTTCTCCGCGAGCCCCGCGTGTGCCCGGAACGTGGGCACGCACGCGTACGTCATCGTCAGCGGACAGCTGGTCCCCTGGTCGGCCTGGTTGTGCAGATAGGAGAGCGCCATCCGCGCGACGTGGGCACCGACCGTCTTCTCGTGTCGCCACGCGAAGTTGGGGATGCCGTGGGCGACGGCCGCCTCCATGATGCGGTGGTAGGCCGGATGGAACTCCACCTCGTCCAGCCGGTTGCCATAGCGGTCGAAGGGCTTGAACTTCGGCTTGTTCTCGTTGGCGGTGAAGCCCAGTTGCATCAATTCGCCGCCCGCGAGCGGGCCGTACTTCGCGATGTCCGCCTCCGCCCAGCCTCCGCCCTCGCGTGCCACGGCCTCGCGCAGCGGGAGGTCTGTCTTCCAGGCGTCGTACACCAGGGGGGGCGCCTGATTGGTGACTTCATGGGTGACGAAGGTCGTCGCGATGGGGTCGGAAGAACTCATGGTGCGAGGATAGGCGAGCGGCCCAGGCTCCGCGAGCGCAACGTCCGCGCCGGAGCGCCTCCCCGGGCGCATGCCCTGCGTCCCAGCGGCTCCTGGAGACTCGCACGCCTGTGTGAGCACGGGGGCATGGGGCTCGCGGGTCAGAAGGTCACTGTCACCACCAGCGTGTCGGAGTAGCTGCCCGCCGCCACGCTCTGCTGGGCGGGGACGCGGCCGTGGATGGGGACGGTGATGTCCAGGCCCAGCAAGGGGAGGACCGGGCCATAGCGGGACGTGCCGGACAGGCCATTGCCCCAGATGCTCAGGCGGGTGGCGTCCAGGTAGAGGTTGTAGGCGAGGGTGCTGGAGGATGGGCCCTGCATGCGCCGGAGCGCGTAGTTGTTGGAGCCGCCCTGGCTCAGGTCGATGGTGACGGGGGTGAGCTGGATGATGGTGCACCGGAAGGTGATGCTCCCGGTGGTGTCGAGCGGCAGCGTGGAGGTGGGGGTGTAGTTGAGGAAGCGCAGGCCCACGACGTTGCGAATCTCACACGCCGCCCGGGCGCTCGCGGAGGTCAGCCCGCACAGGCCCGCCAGCATGAGCGCCAGGTCACCGCGCATCCTCATCCACGCACCTCACCGTTCCCAGGTCGATGACCTCGCCCGCCAGGGATGGGACGTCCAGCGTCGCGGCGCAACGTCCCCCGGGGTAGATGACGGTGGCCGGGTGTTTGCCGGCGGGGAGGTCCACCAGCTCGAACTCGCCATTCCTGCCCACGGGGGAGCTGACGCGCGCACCCGCGACGTCGACTTGAAGCTCACCGTGCGCGGGGGTCCGCCGGGCCGTGTCGTCGGCGAGCACCAGCCGGCCTCGGAACGCGCGCACCCTGTCCACCTGGAAGTCGAGCACCACGCCGCCGCGCCGCCACGGCGCCACCAGCTTCTGCGTCGTCCTGAGATAGACCTCCAGCGGCAGGTCCTCGTCCGTCAGCGACAGTCGGTTGGCCCCGTAGGACTGGAGCCGCGTCACCATCAGCTCACCGCGCGAGTCCGTCCGGCCGATGAGGTGGTTGTCGAGCCTCACGCCGATGCCCTCCACGCCCTCCACGCGCACCAGCGCATACCCCTGGTCCACCGCGCGGGTGGGGCGAACGCGGCCCCCGAGCGCCACCAGCCCCCCGGAGACCTCGGCCGCGGCCACCAGCACGCCCTGGCGCCACTCCAGGCCGCCCGAGGCGCGGCCCACGTTCGTCTCGTAGTCGACGCGGCCGAGGGCCTGGTGGTGAATGCCCGTCTGTCCCTGGACCTGGAAGCCCAGTCCGCCTTCCACGGGGACACCGCGTGAGACATCCACCGAGGTGATGCCGCCTCCCCGGTTCTGGATGTGGCCCAGCGAGCCCGTCGTCCTCGGGTCGAGGATGGCGTTCAGGGACACCATGCCTTCCAGCGTGGAGGGGCCCAGGAGCAACTGGCCTCGGCTGGCGGAGAACGAAATCAGGGTCCGCTCGGTCAGTTGCGCGGAGGTGGATGCGCTCAACCAGGTGGACCAGCCGCGTGTCCTCCAGCGCGTCACCAGCGCCTGTCCGCCCACGCTCACCCGACGGCCCAGCGCGACGAAGAGGTTGCCCCCCGACTCCACCAACGGGTGCGCCGTGTCCGGGGCGAGGCTGCTGTGCGCATAACGCGCGCTCATCGCCCGGCCGAAGACGGACCCTCCCAGCCACCGCCCCTGGACGGACCAGGCCGCGCCGGCCGCCACGCCGGTGTGTCGCTCGGAGCGACTCACGGCCTGGGACACCTCCAGCTCTCCGAGCGGCAGCTGGAACCACTGCACCGCGCCGGTGCTCAAGAGGTCCGGTGAAATTTCCAGCCGCACGCCCGGCGTCAACCAGGGCGTCACGCCCATGCGGAAGGTGCCCAGCAGCAGCGGTCGTCCGTAGTCGAAGCTGCGCGTGCCGGGCGACTCCCGCTCGACGCCCAGCGACAGGTGGTAGTCCGCCACGCCGGGCGACAGCAATTGCGCGCCCAGAGAGTACGACGCATCCACCTCGCTGACGCGTCCGAAGGCGTCGCGCACCACGTAGCGCGCGGTGCCTTCGCCCCGGGGCACGGTGAGGTTCTCCAGCCGGTAGGGGCCCGGTGGCAGCTCGGTGCGGCGCACCAGCCGGTTGTTGACGTAGATCTCCAGGGTGGAGGGCGTGGTGACGTCGCCCGCGAGGTCCTGCACGGGGTTGCGCACGAAGTAGGGGTTGAGCTCGAAGGAGCGCATGACGTGCAGGCCCGCCACCACCGCGCCTCCGCCGAGCACGCCGCCCAGGCCGGTGGCCTCACCCGCGAGGGCGCGCACCATGACCTCCGGAAAATCCACCGACAGCTGGGTCAGTCCGCGCAGCGGTGTCGTGCCAGGACTCCACCGCCCCTGGGTGGTCAACAGGCCCCGGCCCACCGACGCGCCGACCTCGCCGAACAGCGCCAGCCGCGTGTTGCGCAGGTGCGCGGCGTAGTTGATGAACCCGCTCGGGCTGCCGGTGACGGCGTAGCCTTCGGGGGGCGCGGTGCCCAGGTCGATGCGCGTCGGTACGAAGGCGGTGGAAGGCAGCTCGCAGTGCAGGGAGGTGGTGCGCTCGTCGAGCTCGAAGCGGCCCCGGGGTGCCAGGGATTGCAGCGAGACATAATCCTGACCCTCGATGCGCTCGAGGCGCGCCCCCAGCCGCGTCAGGTCGACCCCGTTCGCCTCCAGTGTGGCCGCGGGCAGCAGCACGTCCGTGCCTCTCACCAGCGGGAAGACGTCACCTCGGGGGACGCCGTTCAGCGTGAACTCCACCACGATGGGAACCACGCGCTCGGGCTCGTCCGAGGACGCGCGCCAGGGCACCAGGCTGAAGGCGCACGCCAGCGCCAGGGCCAGCGCGCCCCGGGCCGCCGACTTCTGGAATCGGCTCATGGCGACGGCGTGGGTCCACAGGGCGCGGCGGCGGTGACGGGGGCGCTGTGGCGGAACACGCCCCGGTCCGTCTCCACCTCCACTTCCAGCGAGCGGATCCGCTGGCAGTGCTCGGCGGAGGTGTCGAGCGCGAACACCTGCGAGCCGCCCGGCAGCACGTACCAGCCCACCTGGTCCTTCTCCACCAGTCGCTGGCCCTGGGCATCCAGGCCGCGCACCCGCGTCTGACGGATGAAGAAGTTCACCGTGCCCGGGTTCCTCACGCGGAAGTGGAACCGGGACTGGCGCAGGTCCACGTCCTCGACGCGGCCCTGGACATCCTTGTTCCTGGGCGCGACGAACACGGGGAGGGAGACGCGGGTGAGAATCTTCAGGCCCATGGAGGGCTGCACCGGCGCGAGCGGAGGCAGCTCCTCGACGATGAGTCGGAAGGAGCGCTCCGTGTCTCGCGGCGCCGAGGAAATGCCCACCCGGATGGGGCGGGATTCCCCCGGCTCCAGCGTCAGCATCGACGGGAAGAAGAACAGCTCCCGCGTCGGCTCCAACGTCATGCGCCCTTCTTCATCCTGGACCCAGGTGTGGACCGAGGCCTGGAAGCGCGTGGTCTCCGTGCCCTGGTTTCTCACGGTGACCACCACGCCCCGGGCTCCGGTCTCCAGCTCGAGCCGGACGGGATTGACCTCGAGCGACGCGGCGTGTCCCGCCCCGGGAAGGACCCCGCTCAGGACGGCCATCAATCCCAGACATCGGGACCAGGCGGAAGGATGGAGGCGCATGATGGGGAGGGCTTTCCGTTAGAAGGTGATGGTGGCGACGACGGTGTCGTTGTAGGTGCCGGAGGGAACGTTCTGTCCCTTGGGCACGGTGCCGAAGACCGTCACCGGCGTGGACAGCCCCGTGCCGATGTACGGCAGGCCCGTGCCAGGCGTGTTGCCCCAGACCACCAGTCGCGTCAGGTCCTGGTACAGCGAATAGGACAGGGTGTTGGTGGACGTCGTGTGCAGCATCCGGCGCAGCGGCACCGCATCCGTGGAGCCCGTGTTGGCGTGCGCACCCTGGCCCAGCGTGACGACCGCGGTGCCCAGCAGGGTGCACTGCACCGTCAGCGTCCCGGTGCCCAGCAGGTCCACGCCCGCGCTGCCGTTGAGGAGCACCGGGTCGTAGTTGCCGAAGTTGAGCGAGCCGGAGTTGATGCTGCACGCGGAATTCACCGTGGCCGTCACCGTCAGGTTGGCGGTGGCGGTGGCCGCGTCGGCGGGCGATGCGACGGCGAGGGAGGCCGCGATGGCGGTCGCGGCAATGGCACTCTTCAGGGTTTTCATGTGGACAGCTCCAGCTGCGAGAAGACCGGGGCACCCCGGTTGGCGTCTGGCCATTGCAGACTGGGCGCCAACCTCGTGGGCGCCAAGGTGGCCAGACTGGCGGCCCCCGCTCACCGCACGCTTGATGCGTGTGCTGGGTGGCAGACCCGGAGCCGCGCCACCCCGGGCATTCACTGCGAGGCGCTCACCTGTCCATGGAGGGCATCCCCTCGGTCCAGCGGGCAACAGGGCCTGGGCCGAGAGGAGGTCTCCGGTGCGGGGCCGAGGAGGCTGTCGGCTACCCACTCAGGGTGGTGCGTTTCCCCGGGCTAGGGGAGGAAGGCGCCCTTCACCGCGTCGAGTGGAGGGTTGGCTCCCGTCACGGGGTTGGTGCAGCCCTGGTTGAGGGTCCAGATGATGGTGCCGCCGAAGCCGTTGGCGCGCGCATAGGCGCCCTTGGCGGCAATCGCTTGCGGCGAGTCATAGGAAATCCAGCGCACGGTGCCATCCACCACGGGCGTGGCGAAGGTGACGTAGCTGGACTGCGCCACGGAGTCCCAGTGGTACACCCCACCCGTGGCGGTCAACGCGAGGATGCGCCCGTAGGTGAAGTCATTGTCGCTGCCCACGTAGTCGGACCAGTCCGTGTAGGGCTGATACGGGCCGGTGATGTTGCGCCAGGCCATTCCATAGAAGGGCAACCCCATGCCCAGCTTCGCCTTCGGGATTCCCGCGGCCACCCAGGCATTCAGGCTGGACGCCACCGAGGTGGGGTGGGTGCCCGACTCTCCCGTCAGGGCGGAGGAGTACCAGGAGGTCCACCCGCCCCACGGCCCCGTCATCTCGTAGGACATGACGTTTATCTGGTCCAGGTAGGGCACCAGGTTTAGGAACCACGGGTCGGCGTCCTCGGGGAAGTTGGAGTTGATCCAGTTGATGGGGAAGGTGAGGAGCATGCCGGGACGGGCCGTTCGCAGCTCTCGCACCAGCGCGAGCAGGAAGGGCTTGTCGGCGGCCTCCACCGGCTCCCAGTCGATATCCAGGCCGTCGTAGCCAAAGCTGTCCATGGCGGCCAGGAGGTTGCTCACGAAGCGGGCGCGGTTGGCATTGGAGGCGGCGCCCACCCAGCCGTCATGCTCGCCGGAGCCTCCCACCATGATGATGGCCTTGCGGTTGGCCGCGTGGGCCCGCGTGGAGAGGGTGCGGGCGATGGCGGGGCCGTTGTCATTGTCGAACTGGGTGTTCACCGTGCCGTCGGGATTGGGAGTGACGCGGCCGACCACGATGTGGGTCATCGCGCTGAAGTCGACCTTCTCCGGAGGATAGAGGTCCGCGTTCCAGCCGGTGTAGTAGCCCGACACCCAGAGCCCGCTGGCCGGTGCGGGGGTGACCCTGACGGGAGCCGACGCGGACTGCGTGGGGTCCGCGACGCTGGTGGCCACCACGTGGTACGTGCCTGGCGTCCTGGGCGCGGTGTAGCGGCCCGAGGTGGTGATGGAGCCGCCCGCCGCGCCCTCGAGGACGGACCAGGTCACCGCCGTGTTCGTGCTCCCCGTCACCGTGGCGATGAAGGTCCGGGAGGTTCCGGCCGTCATCGAGAGGGAGGCGGGGTTGAGGGAGACCACCACGGGGGACGGGATGCGCAGTCCCTCCGCGCGCAGCGAGTCGAAGTAGAGCGTGGGCAGCGTCACCCCGCGCCCTTCCTGGAGCACGAGTCCCTTGATTCGCGCACCCGGGGTGACGAGGGCGGAGAACGGCACGGTGCACGTCACCCAGGTGTTGGCCAGGATGCGTCCCCCGGTGCAGCGCGGCCCCAGCTCCGTGCCGGTCGTCAGCGTGTCGTCGGCGTAGGCCCTGACGCGCACCACCGCGCCCGTCCCCGCCGTGCCTCCGTGGACGCGCAGGACGAAGGTGGCTCCCGCGTCGGCGACGTGCGGCGACGTGTAGAAGTACAGGGCCTCCTCGCTGCGCATCGTCGCGGAGATGGAATACTGCCCCTCCGCGACGGGCGAGGTGGCCCTGAGTGAATGCGTCGCCCAGGAGTAGTCGAACCAGGGCGACTCCATGGCATCGCGGTAGATCCAGTTCGTGGCGAACGTGTCGGAGTTCGCGGGGGCTTGTGGCTCCTGCTCCGTCGCGCTCGCGCCCCAGGCCCACAGCAAGGCCATCCCCAAGGATACCCAACCCACCCACCTCTTCATGTGTGCTCCTCTCGAGACCGGCCGGGCACCGCGCTCGCGCAAGGCGTGGCGGAAGTCCGGGGCTCGAAGCCTGTCCGGGATGGACGGGCCACGCGGCAAGCTGGGGTGAGCAGCCCGTGTCAGCAACGCCCGCCTGTCCCCGAGGGGGCTCGCGAGGAGACACTGCGCAAGGGAATTGGAGGAAAGGACTAGTACCAATCCCTTACATGCTCAGAAGCGTCTCGGTACGAGGGCTCCGGGTACGAGGAGCCGGGGCACAAGCAGGGCGATGACGGGGCAGCCCGGCGGGCTCCGGTACCCGCGCTCCAGCTGCATGGACGGCTGGACCTGCGCGGGCGGCCCCCGCGGCTCGCGCACGTCCGCTCCGCGCGGGGGCTTCTGGAGGCGGGGTGTCAGGGCTGTCTCGGGTGTATCGAGCCCCAGGGGTTGGGCGCCCGTCGGCCACGGTCCTGGCGGACCCTGTGTCTGGGATTGAGCCGGATGGGTGCGAGGGCGTCCGGAGGGGCTGACCTGCTTCACGTGGAGCCGTGGCGCGTCCTGGTGGATTGGCCCTAACATCCCAGGCGAGTCGCGGTGGAGGCGTGCGGGCTCGGATGCGGCTGTCATGGCGGCTGGGGGTGGTTCGAGATGAGCAAGCTGGCCCCGGGCAGGCTGCTGGAGGCGGAGGAGCCGCTCGCCTCGGGCGCGCTCGTGGAAGGCTTTCGCGTGCTGAAGCTGCTCGGCGAGGGCGCTTCGGGCAGGGTGTATCTCGCGCAGGACCTGGCGCTGGGGCGACACATCGCGCTCAAGTTCCTGCGGCCGGAGCTGCTGGGGCCCCAGAGCGCGGAGCGGCTCCTGGAAGAGGCGCGCACCACGGCCCGCTTCAACCACCCCCACATCGTCACCGTGCACGCGGCGGGTGTGTATCAGGGCCAACCCTTTCTGGCCTTGGAGTACCTGGAGGGCGAGACGTTGCGCGAGCGGATGTCTCGGGAGCGGATGTCGCCGGGGGAGGTGCTGCGCGTGGGGCGCGCCATCGCGGACGCGCTCGCGGAGGCGCACCGTCATGGCATCGTCCACGCGGACCTCAAGCCGGAGAACATCCTCCTGCCGAGGGACGGGCGGCTGCGCGTGGTCGACTTCGGGCTCGCCCGTCACGCGGGCACCTCCGCGGGCGCGGCGTCCGGAACCCCCGCGTACATGTCGCCCGAGCGCTGGAGGGGGACCCCGCCCGCGCCGGCGATGGACCTCTGGTCGCTGGGAGTGATTCTCCACGAGCTGCTGGATGGCCGCCGCCCGGTGGACGACGCGAGTCTCCCCGCGTTCGCCTTCACGCCGCGCCCGCTCCCGGGCCCGACGCCGGAGCTCGCCGGAGCGGCGCTCGTGAAGGACTGTCTCTCGCTGGCGCCGGAGGCCCGGCCGACGGCGGAGTCTCTGGCGAGAGCGCTGACGGACTTGCTGGAGCCGGCCCGGAGGCAACTGGAGGCAGACCCCGAGCGGCATCCGTTCCGGGGGCTGCGGGCCTTCACGGAGGGAGACGCGGAGGACTTCTCGGGCCGGGAGGCGGAGGTGGCGGCGCTCGTCGAGCGGCTGCGGCAGGCGGCTCCGGTGGTGCTGACGGGCCCTTCGGGTATCGGCAAGAGCTCGCTCGTGCATGCGGGCCTGGTGCCGCGACTGCGGCAGATGGCGAGCTGGGAGGTGGTCGCCTTTCGTCCTGGCCCGCGTCCCCTCCATCGGTTGACGGAGGTCCTGTCGCTGGACGCGGGAGTCGCGCGGACGCTGGTCCTGACCCCCGGGGCCATCGTGGAGTTGCTGCGGGCGCGCGCTCCGGCGCCCGCGCTGTTGTTGGTGGATGCGTTCGAGGAGGTCTTCACCCTGGGGGCGGCGGAGGAGGCGATGGCCCTGGTGCGGTGCCTGTTCGCGGTGGCGTCCGCGGGCATCGGGTGGCGGGTGCTGGTGGTGCTGCGTGATGACTACCTGGGGCAGTTCGCCCGGGTGGAGCACCTGGGGGCCTTTCTCGGCAATGCGTTCGTGGTGGGGCCGTTGTCGCCCTCGGCGCTGGTGGAGGCCGTCACTGGTCCCTTGCGTCGCGCGGGCCATGCCACGGACGAGCCCGGGCTGGTCGAGCGCATCGTCGCGGATGTCCGTGCCCAGCCCGCGGGCCTGCCGCTCTTGCAGGCCACCTGTTCGGCGCTGTGGGAGCGCAGGGACAAGGAGCGGCGTCTGCTGCGCGCGGCCGTGTACGAGGAGCTGGGCGGCGTGGCGGGGGCCCTGGCGGCGCAGGGACGTCAATTGCTGGGACAGCTCCCGGCGGATGACATCCACACGGTGCGACTGCTCCTGCTTCAATTGCTCACGCCCGAGGGGACCCGACGCCCTCGGGTGCGCGAGGAGTTGTTGGAGGAGCTGGGCGTGGGCGCGGGGAGGGTGCTCGACTCGTTGCTCGCGCACCGGCTGGTGGTCGCCTCCCGCGACGTGCGCAATGACGGGGCGCTGGTGGAGCTGGCGCACGAGGCCCTGGCCACGGCGTGGCCGGAGCTGGCGCGCTGGCGGCAGGAGTCTCGTGATGAGCACCTGCTCGTCACGGAAATCGACCAGGCCGCGGAGCTGTGGCATCGGCGCGGACGCCGGGACGAGGAGACGTGGGGCGGTGATGCGCTGGGGCAGGTGTTGCGGCGGGTGGCGGACTGGAAGGTGCCGCTCGCCAGTCGCTCGCGCGCGTTCCTTGACGCCGGGCGCAAGCGGGAGCAGGGGCACGTCCAGCGGCGCCGGGTGGGGATTGCCGTGGTGGTGCTGCTGCTCGTGCTCGCCACGGGGGTGGGCACGTCGGTGGTGTTCGCGTTCCAGCAGAACCAGCAGGAGACCGCGCGCCAGCAGCGGGAGATGCGGCTCATGGCCGCGGACATGGGGGACTTCGACCTGGTGCTGGAGTTCTTCGACTTCGATGCGCGCACCCTGACGTGGACCCGTGCGCCCGTCACCGCGCCCGTGCGGTGGGCGCTGGAGCTGAGCCCGGAGGCACGGCCGGACGAGCTGCCCATGAAGGGGGCACCTCCCGAGGGACGGGTGGATGAGCAGGGAGCCTGGCGCGAGCGCGTGGAGGCGCCCTCGCGGGCCGCGTGGCTCACCGTGGAGCGAGGGGACTGTCCTCCTTCGCGGATACGCCTCCTGCGACTTCCCGGCTACGCGCAGCGGGCCCGCCGAGAGGAGCTGCGGCTGCCGGTGCCGACCTGCGCCACGTCCCGGGCCGGGCAGGTGCTCGTCCCGGCGGGCGGATACTGGAGGCCCGAGCTGTCGCTGAAGGAGGAGGCGCGCTTCGAGATAGGCGCGTTCTCGATGGACAGGACGGAGGCCACCAACGCGGAGTTTCGGCTGTTCCAGGAGCGAATCCTTCCGCTCATGGGCGGAGCGCGGGAGGCCGCCCCCGCCCATCCGGACTATGAGCCGGCGAACCTGCCGAGGATTCCCGTCACCGGAATCGACGCCGGGGTGGCGGAGGCCTATTGCCACTTCATGGGCAAGGAGTTGCCGACCTACGACGAGTGGTCGAAGGCGGGGCGGGGCGGGGAGGTCCTCGACGCGAAGGGCGAGGTGCCCAATCCCGCGCCCCGTCGTCGGACTGTCTGGGGTGACGACCGGACGGTGCCGCCCGCCAACCTGTATGGGAAGGATGCCTTCGCCACGTTCGCCCCCGTGGGCTCGTTCCCGGAGGACCGCAGCCCCTATGGAATCATGGACCTCGCGGGCAACGTGGCGGAGTGGACGGCGACCATCGCCACGGAAGGTGACTACCCGGGCTTCCGCATGGTTGCGGGTGGGCGCTGGGACGCGCCGCCCGAAACGCGGCAGCACTGGCTCTTCTGGGCCAACCACCTTCCTTCGCGTCGCTTCGAGTTCGGCATTGGCACCCGCTGCGTGGAGCGGGTGCCTGCTCCCTGACGGCTTTCACACGGCGGTGCGCTGGGGACGGTAGATGCGGTGCGGCACGGCGTTGCCCCGGTATGCGACGACCAGCGAACTCCACACCGGATTGGCGTCGTGCATCTGCTTGAGCTGGCGCAGCATGCGGGACTGGAGGGCGCTCAGGTCCGCGCCGGGCGTCAGTCCGGAGACCATGGCGGCGGCGACGAGGTGCGCTGCATAGGTGCCTTCGGTCAGGTCCGTGGGCAGGCCCGGAGGTCCGTGCAGCAGTCCTCGCGCGAGTCGTTGGACGCGCGCCTCGTCCGTGTCGCGCCAGTTCTGGATTTGTCCCAGGGCATGCCCCTCCAGCGCGGCGGCGCGGTGCGTGACGAGCACCTCCGCGACGGCCCCGGCGGAGTGCTTCGCGAGCTCGCGGCTCACGGAGACGCCCTCGACGACGATGCGCTGCCCATTCACATCCGCATCCACCTCCCGTTCGATGAATCCCGCCCAGTGGGCCCGGTTGGCGAACAGGAGCTTGTCGACGGTGGCCGCGGCGAGGTACCCGCGCAGCACGTCCGCGGGGTGGGAGTCGTCGGACGGGCCGTCGCGGCGCAGCACCGGGCCACCACCCCAGGCGGCGTTGAGGCCCCGGAAGTAGCCCAGCAGTCCGATGCCCGACGTGGGGCCCATGTTGAGGATGCCGAGGACGTCCGCCGCCGTCTCGTCGATGCGGTCGGCCCAGTAGGTCGCGAGCGAGGGATACGTGTCCTTGAGCTTGTCATGGACGGCGTTGGACAGCTCCGCCGACAGCCCCGAGTCGGCATCCAGGATGTCGTGCCCCGCGGCCTCGTGCGGGAGCGCGGCCCACGCCAGCAATCCCTGATGCGCATTCGCGGGCGGCAGGCTGACCACACCCGCCATCAACCCGAGCACGCTCGAGGTGGCATCCACCGGCCAGGTGTACGGACCGGAGTCAGGACTGCCCCATTTCACCAGCGGCGGCAGGATTCCCTGGTCCGGCGGGGAGACACCCCGGCGACTCTCCGCGCTGAGGAATCCATCGAAGAGGTCGCTGACGACCTCCTGGAATGCATCCGTGGCGAGGAGCTCATAGCGCTCCGCGTTCTGGAGGACGGCGTGGGTGGCATCGAGCAGGAGGCCCGCGACGCCCGTGCGCCTCGGGTCCTGTTGGAGCAACTGGGCGAAGCGCGTGGCCCCCATCTCACCCAGCTTGTTGAGGAGGGGTTGATAGAAGGTGTCGCGATACGCGCCGGGAAGCGTGTCGCGCGCGGCGGAGAGGCGGCTGAACAGCTCCTGGTAGTTCGACGGCTCGCGGGGGCCGGGCTCTCCCATCAGTGCCGCGTCGCGCGCGTCCTCGACGAGTGCGGGCAGGTTGTGGGGCTCCCCAGGCGAGAAGACCGCGGGACCGTCAAGTGGCCCGCCAGGGGGCTCCGCCGGCATACGACGCGGGGACAAGGACGAGACAGGGACCTTCTTGGGTCGTGACATGGGTTCCTCGGGTGAAAGGTCCCCTGCTCATGGGGACAGGTGGACTCCGAGTTCCTGTCAGAGCAATCACCATGCCTTGACGAAGGTCGGGACGATGCAGACGTATGGCCAAGGAAGGGTCGAGAGTGTTTGTCCACTGTGTTGGACAACGCGCGACCTGCTTGTCAAATCCCGTTGACGTTCGCGACACCTCTTCCGCCGCGTGTCGCTCTCACGGTGTGACTGGCGCGCCCCCTGCAATGTCTGCCGGTGCCCATGACCTCCGACTGGCCCACCAGCATTGCCGTGCATCGACTGGGTGATATGTTGACAGACATGGTCACCCTCGAGGCCCGCTTTGCCCGCGAGCGAGATCTCTATCTCGCGGTGCTCCGAGTCCTGGATGCGCCGAGTCCCCTTCAACCCCTTCAAGATGTGCTGACCTGTCTGGTCGAGCTGGCGGATGCCCAGCGCGCGGGCCTGGAGCTGTATGGAGAAAGCTCCGTGGCGCGTCGTGAGTGGTCGCTGTTCCATGGTTGCTCGGAGCTGGAGCGCGAGGAGATCCGGGCGTTGACGTCGCGCGGAATCGTCGCCTCGACGATTGCGGCCGGCAAGTCGGTGCACACGGCGCATGCGTTGCTGGATGCGCGCTTCGCCAGCTCGGCCAGCGTCAAGGCGCAGCGCCTGGAGGCGGTGCTCTGTGTACCCCTGGGTGGGCGACTGCCGGGGGTGCTCTATCTGGAGGGAAAGCGCGGCGCGGGGCCGTTCTCGGAGGGGCTGGTGCAGCTGGCGGAGTCGGTGGCCCACTTCCTGGGCACGGCGTCCGAGCGGGCGCTGCTCCAGAGAGGGGGCGACAAGGAGGACCCGACGCGCCCCTTCCGGGAGCGCTTCCAACTGGAGGACATCATCGGCAGGAGTCCGGGGCTGGCGCATGTGTTCGCCCAGCTCGCCGTCGCGGCGCCGCTGGATGTGACGGTGATGATTGGGGGGCCGTCCGGCACGGGGAAGACGCAGCTGGCGCAGGCGCTCCACGTCAACAGCAAGCGCAGGTTGGGGCCCTTCGTGGAACTCAACTGCGCGGCTGTCCCGGAGGGGCTCTTCGAGAGTGAGTTCTTCGGTGCCTTCCCAGGAGCCTTCCCGGGAGCGCGGCGGACGGTCGGCAAGGTGGAGGCGGCGGAAGGGGGGACGCTCTTCCTCGATGAAATCGCGGAGATTCCCCTGGCCGCGCAGGCCAAGCTGCTCCAGTTGTTGCAGTCGCGGCAGTACTTCCCGCTGGCCAGCCCCAAGGCGTTCAAGGCGAATGTCCGGCTGGTGGCCGCGAGCAATGCCAACCTGGAGCAGTTGGTCCGTGAGCGGCGCTTCCGCGAGGACCTGTTCTACCGCCTCAATGTCTTGTCGGTGCGCATGCCGGCGCTCGCCGAGCGGCGAGAGGACATTGTCCCGCTGGTGGAGGCGTTGGTGGAGCGGTTGGCGGAGGAGAATGGGTTGCCGCGCCTGCGACCCTCACCGGCCTGTTTCGCGGCGTGCGAGCTGGCGGAGTGGCCGGGCAATGTGAGACAGCTCCGGCATCGGCTGGAGGCCGCGCTCATTCGCGCCAGCGCGGAGGCGGCCTCGTTCCTGGAGCCACGCCACCTGTTCGAGGGCATGGAGGCGCAGGGGATGGCGCCAGTGTCCTTCCACGAGGCGACCCGCCGTTTTCAACGAGACCTGCTTCGCCGCGAACTGGATGCCACTGATTGGTGTGTGTCCGATGTGGCGCAGCGGCTCGACCTGACCCGTCAGCATATCTACAACTTGATGAAGGCATTCGGCCTGACGAGGGATTCCCAGTCGCCTGAAAGTTGAAGGTCTCACCCGCAGTCCCCTGGAGTGTCTCATGCCGAGTACGCCGTTTTTCGGGCAGTCGACCATCAAGCCGCAGACTTCCGCCGCGGACCTGGAGTTCTGGTGGATGCCGGAGGTGAACGGCATCGGCTGGGGGTATCGCGCGTACAAGGTCCAGGTGAAGAGTCTGGACCCGAGGCGCTTCACGTTCGACCTGGTGGCGATGGAGCCGGGCGTCCCCACCCTGGTGGGGTTGGAGGTCGACCTCTTCAATGCCTCGCACGTGTGGCCCGGAGCACCCTCCACCGCCGTGAATGCTCAGCCGGGTCAGTTCGGCTACCTGTTGTTGACGGAGAAATACCTGTCGAGCCAGCAGGTCAGCAGCCTCGACGCGTACTCGGATGGTCGGGGCAAATGGCCCTTCGCCGCGGATTTGTCGAAGCGGCGGCGGGAAGGGGCCTCTCGAGGCAATGAGGTGATGCGTTCTGTCTCGGCGCTTCTCCAGGTGCTGTCGAACGAGCAGGAAGAAGGGTGAGAGGCCCGTCATGCATCTGACCATCATTGCCTATGCGTCTCGGCTCGACTGGGACATCGAGCGTGCTGTCTTCCGGGTGGATGGAAGCAGCAACCCGTTGCGGAGGTTCGCGCGTTGTCAGGAGCGGAGGCAGCTCGAGTGGGTCGTGAACGAGGTGGTCAACGAGTCCAACCAGAAGGTGTCGAGACTGGACATCTTCGGCCACGGGAAGTCCGGGACGTTGACACTGGGAGATCAGGGGCAGGAGGTGGTGACCCAGCACGAGGCGAGCTGGGACCTCTTTCCGGAGCTGGGGGCGGATGCGCTGCTCACCGACGACGCCCACGTGCGGTTGCTGGGCTGCGACACAGCGACCCTCGCGGAGGGCCGCGCGGTTCTCGAAGGGCTCGAGGCGAAGCTGTCAAAGGGGGGCAAGACACGGACGGTCTGGGGCAGCCTCGCCTCGATTGCTCACTCGGACTTTGGCCCCGAGGGGTTCCGGGAGGCGGTGGCCGGCCAGTTCCTGAGGACCGCCAACAGGATGAGTGCGTCCGAGGCAGGGGTGCGGCGCCTGGGGGTCATCGCCCAGAACGCCGCGGTGAATGTCCAGGGCGTCATGCAGTTGCTCCCGCCGGGCTACGTTCTGGATGGGCTCGAGGACATGCCCGCTGGCATCGTCGACGAGCGATTCCCTGTCAATGACCTGATTGTCACCCTCTGCGTGGATAGACGGGTCGTCGCCATCAAGTCGAAGTCATCGAATCGAATCGCGGTCTATCGGTGGACGGCCGGCTCGCAAGCTCCGAGTCGTGAGCAGATCAAGGCTCACCTGCTTTCCCACTGAGCATCGAGTCGTCGCAGGTTCCGTGTTTCTCTTCTGGGTTTCTGTCTGGAATTGTCGCGTCGGGCGAGGCCTGTCGTGAGGCGCTTCGCGCGTCCGAGAGAAGTGTGTCCCGGTCGTGCCTGATTAATTCGCGCCCGTCGAGGTCCGGCGGGCGCTGCATTTCGATGAGCGCAGGGGGATATATGAGATATGTGATGTGGTCTGGCTTGCTCCTGTGGTTCGGCTTGGCGCCGACGGTGGTCTTGGCTCAATCCCCGGCTCCGCCGACGCCCAGAAAGGCAGCCGTGCAGGCGGGCCTCAATGTGGAATCCCAAGCGAAGAGCCACGCGGACTCCCCGGTGGCCTATGGGTGGGTGAAGCCGCTGGCGTATCCAAGGAGCGCCGATGCCTACTTTGGCGAGGATGCGCCGAAAGTGGCGGAGTATCTGTCTTTCACCGGGGTGTCCGAGTCAGGGTTCAGTGTCGCCGCGAAGCTGCTCAGTTTTCGAGTGTTCCCCAATCTTCAGCTGAGCTTGCATGCCGCGATGACCTCGACGAGAACCCCGTCCAGCGGCACCGGGCCGGATGAAAAGACCGCCAAGGAAGGTAATCTCGAGAATTTCATTCAGGCTGGAGGGAATGCGACGATGTTGGCGGAGCTGCCAATGGTGGCCTATGTGTCCGCGGTCGACGATTCCGAGGGGGTGCAGAATATCGCGGTGCTGAGCTTCATGCCCTCTATCAACATGGACATTGCTCCACTGGGAGCCCCACAGGGGAATGGAGTGAGGGTTGGCCAGCTTGGGTTTCGCCTCTTCGGACAGAAGGCAGCCATCGAGGATGCCAACATCGCAGTGTTTGGCGACATCTGGATGGGTGGCTTGAAGGGAACGCCCGAGTTTTTTGGAGCCATCGGGCAGCCCGGACGTAACTCGGCGCTCTATGGCAGGGCAATCGTGGGGGTGGTCGTCCTGAAAAAGGTCCGGTTGAATTTGACCAAGGTTTTCATGGGCCCCCACGGGATGCGCACTCCCTGGATTGTCTCCGTCGCCGCTGCTCAGTAGTTACCCACCCGCGAGTGATGAACTCGGTCACCCCGTCACCGCAGCAGTGAGCGCGCGGTGGGCTCCAGCACGAGTGACTCAGGTGCGGCTTTCAGGTGCTTGAGCAGGGCGGGGCGCACGGTGTCGTTCCAGCGCCGTGAGTTCGCGAGTCGTTCGACATGGGCGAGGTATTTCTCCCGACTCGCGAACACGGTGAACGCGACGAGCACATGTTCGCCCTCACGCACGGGGAGGGCCGGGAAGGTGTTCGGGGCGTACTCCGTCTGGAGCAGGGCGAGCGGCGCGCCGCCCGTCTCACTCAGGACGGGCACGAGCTGTTGCTCGACGAAGCGCAGGAACGCGGAGTCCACGGGAGCGTCACGATGGAGAATCGTGACGACGACGACGGAGTTCGGGGTCGGGTGGTTCCCCTTGTCGGGTCTGGGGGAGCCCGGCGGGGGGAACCCCCGACTTCCGGTGACGGGGCGCAACAGCAGGACATTGCTCGAGTCCTGCATCGTCGCGTTGGCCGCCTCCCGGTGTGCCTTCCACACGGGCCCACCGTAGAACCGCTTCAAGGTCTGCTCGCGAGACACCATGTCCGGGAAGCCGCGCAGCCAGACGAAGCGCTCGGGCCGCACCGAGTCCCGGAACTGTCCCACCAGGTGCGCGCCTTGGTCCTCCTGACTCTCGACGAACTCACGCTCGAACAGGTCGATGAGCACATCGCGCTGTCCCGGGTGCAGCGTGTACTGCCGCAGCTCCAGCACGGCACAGCAATCACGAGAGGCAGGTTTCACGGCGGTGGCTCCTGACGGTGGCGTCGGTGGGAGCGCACTCGCCTTCCACGTGAGCAAGAGCAGGAGCGTGAAGAGCTGGCGTCGCATCGGGCCTCCGGTAGTGGGTATCGGAGGCACCGTACGAGCCCACTAGGACAGTTCCAGTCCTGATTCGGACCGTGACGCCCCCCTTCGTCTCAAGGCACGTAGGCGATGCAGTCGATCTCCACGAGCAGCCCGGCCTCTGGGAGCGCGGCCGCTTGCACGGTGGTGCGGGCGGGGCGGTGCCCGGCGAACACGCGCTCGTAGACAGCGTTCATCCGGGAGAAGTCCTTCATGTCGACGAGGAACACGCCGCAGCGCAGGACGTGCTGGAGGCTGGAGCCACCCGCCAGCAGGATGCGCTCCAGGTTGCGGAGGACCTGCTCCGTCTGCGCCTCGATTCCCTCGGCCTGCTTCCCGGTGGCTGGGTCCGTCGCGGCCTGTCCGGAGACGAAGAGCAGCGAGTCCAGCCGCATGCCCGGGGAGTAGGGACCCACGGGCTTCGGCAGTCCAGGCGCGGTGACGGGCTCGTGCTTCGTCGCGGTCATGTGTCCCTCCAGGAGGCCCAACGGGGCCCGCAGCCTGCCATCCTGCTCGGGAGGATGACCAGCCTCCGCCTCGGGCGTGTGTTTCCCCTCGCGGGAAAGCGACGCTCCTGTTGAACAACGCGTCACTTGTGCCGCCTGTGTCCCAGACCCCTGGCGTCCTTTTTTCGAGGCGTCGGTGAGGACCCGGTGGGGTGAAAGCGTGATACAGCCGGAGGCAACACGCGCACGCTCGCCAGCCGTGGCGGCCCTCGCGCGTCAGCCCGTGCCACACGCATGGGTGTGGAGGGTGACAGATGCAGTCGAGACGCGTCTCGCGATACCTGGTCGTGGTGGTTGGTTGTGCCCTGGTCGCCGCATGCGAGCAGAAGCAGGACCTGCCGGCTTCAGCGGAAGCGCTCGCTCTGGCTCGGGCCTACTTTCCGGAGCTGACCACGGAGGAGGCGCCGTCGAAGGTCTTCTCCTCCTCGGAGGTCCCCCTCACCGTCGCGGACTCCCGAGCTCTCACGTCGCGGCTCTCCGCGAGCGGGACGCTGGAGTTGACGACGCGGGGCCTGCTCTTCCGCGTCGAGCAGGGAGCTGGCGCCGATGACGCCGGTACCCTGCTTCGCGAGCGAGCGGTGTCCTTCGCGGGCCCGCGACACTTCTGGTTCCCGGTGGGTGCTTCCGCCGAGGTGAGCCAGGGGTGGCGCTCCTCGCGGTTGGAGGAGGCCTGGGTGGTGGATGGCTCCGAGCCCCTCCACCGCGCGGAGTACCACGTCACGCTGCCCCCTTCGGTGACGCGCCTGCGGGATGTGGGCGAGTACGTGGAGTTCCTCGACACCGACGGGCAGCCGGTTCTGCGCTTCCACCCGTCCGAGGTGCGCGATGCGCGGGGCGAGTCCCGGCGTGGTGACACGCGCCTGTCGGGGGTTCGCGCGTCATCGCTCGCGAACGTGTTCGAGGTGGAGGGCCCTCGCGTGAGCCTCGTCACCGAAGTGGCGCTCGCCGGACTCACCGCGCCGCTGGTGGTGGACCCGGGCTGGTCGTCGACGGCCAGCATGGCGACCCCGAGGGCGCAGCACTCCTCGCTGCTCTTGACGGATGGCACGGTCCTCGTGGCCGGCGGGGTCAACAGGCTGGGCTTCGTGACCACCGCGGAGCGGTTCGACCCGGAGCGCGGGACCTGGGCGTCCGCCGCGGGCCCCGGTATCCAGGGCAATATCGCGGTGGGCGTGATGCTGCCCACGGGACGGGCGCTGGTGATGACGGACGGCAGCCTGACGGGACGCATCTACGATGCCCAGACGAACACCTGGACCGCCACGGGCGCGATGGCCGCTTCGCGCAGCCTGCCAACGGCCACCGTCCTGAACTCGGGCAAGGTGCTCGTCGCCGGTGGCTCCAACCTGGCGACCGCGGAGCTCTATGATGCCGCGACCAATACCTTCACCCCCACGGCTCCCATGGCGGTCATCCACCGCGCCCACCTGGCCGTGCTGCTGAGGAATGGACGGGTGCTGGTGATGAGCGGCTTCAGCAACCTCATCCCGGGCGAGGTCCCCGAATCCGAGCTGTATGACCCCGTCTCCGAGACCTGGTCTCTCGCGGCGCCTGCCCTGGTCCCCCGGCACTACGCGACGGGGACGCAGCTTCCGGATGGCCGGGTGCTGCTCGCGGGCGGCTTCACGGCCGGAGGGGTCACCACCCATGCGGAGCTCTATGACCCGGCGGCCAACACCTGGACCGCTACGGGAGCTCTCACCCATCCGCGCAATGGCCACACCGCCACGCTGCTTCCCAGCGGCAAGGTGCTCGTCCAGGGGGGCTCGGACTCGGCTCGCAACACGCAGACTGTCTCGGAGCTGTATGACCCCGCGACGGGGACCTGGAGCCCGGCCGGGACGTTGGCGGTGGGGCGTGAGAACATGGTGGCGACGCTGCTGCCCACGGGGCAGGTGCTGGTCAACGGCGGCTACGCCTCCAACCCGAGCCTCACCTTCTTCGCCAACGGCGACGTCTATGACGCGTCCAGCGATGTCTGGGCTCCCGCCGGCAATCTCGCGGCGGCTCGCGCTTCCAGGGCGGCCGTGTTGTTGCCCTCGGGGCAGGTGCTGGTGGCCGGAGGACGCGGCCCGGGCGGCGTGCTGGCAACGGCGGAGCGCTACACGCGCGCGAGCAACACCTGGTCGCCCGCCGCTTCCCTGGCGACGGCGCGCGAGCGGGCCACGATGAGTCTGTTGCAGTCGGGCCGGGTGCTCGTCGTCGGCGGAGCCAATGGCGCGGGAGCGCAGGCCTCCGCCGAGCAGTATGACGCCACCGCCAACGCCTGGTCGGCCGCGGGCAACATGGCCACGGCCCGCGATGGCCACACCGCGACGGTGCTCGGCTCGGGCCGGGTGTTCGTGGTGGGCGGCGCGGGTGCGGCGACGGCGGAGTTGTATGACCCGGCGACCAATACCTGGAGCGGGGCCGCATCCGCCGCCACGCCTCGCTCGCGGCACGCCGCCGTGTTGCTGAACGACGGGCGTGTCCTCGTGGCGGGTGGTCAGAACGCGGGGGCGCTGTTGGCCACGGCGGAGCTGTATGACCCGACCACCAACACCTGGGCTCCAGCGGCGAGCCTCGCGCAGGGACGCGAGTCCTTCACGCTGACGGTGTTGTCCTCGGGCCGTGTGCTGGCGTCGGCGGGCACCACGCTCGCGGCGGAGCTGGCGTCGGCGGAGCTGTATGACCCGGTCTCCAACACCTGGACTCCGGCGGGCTCGCTCGCGGAGGCGCGGGCCTTCCACTCCGCGGTGCTGCTGCCGTCGGGCCGTGTGCTCGTCGCGGGAGGCCAGGGGCCGGGAGGCGCGGTGCGCGCCACGGCGGAGCTGTACGACGGCGCGACGAATACCTGGAAGCCCGCGACGAATCTCGCTGGGCCCAGGGCGCGCTTCGCCGCAGTGGTGCTGCCCACGAGCGAGGTGCTCGCGCTCGGGGGGCAGTCCGCGGCCAACGCGTGGCTGGCGAGCGCCGAGCTGTACGAAGACACGGGGGCGCAGCCCTCATGGCGTCCGGTGGTGACGGGGCCGGACGAGGTGACGCGCGCGTGCTCCGCCCGAATCACCGGCGCGCGGTTCCGAGGCATCTCCGGTGCCAGCTCGGGCGACTACAAGGACTCCTCGGCGGACTTCCCGCTGGCGCGGCTGCAAGGCGTGGAGGGAGGTCGGCTCTGGAGCCTGCCGGGGACGGACCTGTCCGCCACGGGCGCGACGGTGACCATTCCCGCCAGCGCGCCGCCTGGCACCTATGCGCTGTCCGTCTTCGCCAACGGGATTGGAAGCGGGCGACTGGTGACGGTGCTGGAGAACATCGCGCCGGTGGCGCAGGACCAGACGGTGGAAACGGGCTACGGAGTCCCGGTGAATGTGACCCTGGTGGCCACGGATACCGAGGTGGGGCCGCCGCTGACCTACGTCATCGTCACGCCTCCGGCGAACGGCACACTGAGCGGGACGCCTCCCGCCGTCACGTACACGCCGAATCCGGGCTACGTGGGGCCGGACAGCTTCACCTTCATGGCCCGGGACTGCGGCCTGGACAGCAACGTGGCCACGGTGACGGTGGGCGTGGTGGATGAAACGCCGCCGACCATCACCTGCCCGGCGGACCAGCAGGTGGAGGCGACGAGCCCGGCGGGCGCTGTCGTGACGTATCCCCCCGCCACCGCGACCGACGTCATCACCGGGAATCCGACGGTGACGTACGCACCGCCCTCGGGCGGCACGCTGCCATTGGGGATGACGACCGTCACGGCGACGGCGGAGGACGCGGCCGGCAATCAGGCGTCGTGCACGTTCCAGGTGACGGTGCGGGACACGACGCCTCCGACAGTCACCTGTCCGGTGAACATGGTGGTGGAGGCGACGGGCCCTTCGGGTGCCCCTGTGACCTATCCGGCGGCGACGGCGTCCGATGCGGTGACGGCCTCGCCCACGGTGACGTACTCACCGCCGTCGGGAAGCACCTTGCCGTTGGGGGATACGACCGTCACGGCGACGGCGGAGGACGCGGCGGGCAACCGGGCGACATGCACGTTCCTGGTGACGGTGCGAGACACGACGCCTCCGACAGTCACCTGTCCGGTGAACATGGTGGTGGAGGCGACGGACCCTTCGGGTGCCCCTGTGACCTATCCGGCGGCGACAGCGTCCGACGCGGTGACGGCCATGCCCACGGTGACGTACTCGCCGCCGTCGGGAAGCACCTTGCCGCTGGGAGATACGACCGTCACGGCGACGGCGGAGGACGCGGCGGGCAACCGGGCCACGTGTACGTTCCTGGTGACGGTGCGGGACACGACGCCTCCGACAGTCACCTGCCCCGTGAACATGGTGGTGGAGGCGGCGGACCCTTCGGGTTCCCCTGTGACCTATCCGGCGGCGACGGCGTCCGACGCGGTGACGGCCTCGCCCACGGTGACGTACTCGCCGCCGTCGGGAAGCACCTTGCCGCTGGGGGATACGACCGTCACGGCGACGGCGGAGGACGCGGCGGGCAACCGGGCCACATGCACGTTCCTGGTGACGGTGCGAGACACCCTTCCGCCCGTGCTGACGTGTCCTGGGAATCAGGTGGCGGAGGTGGGGACCGCGGTGACCTATCCGGCGGCGACGGCGTCCGACGCGGTGACGGCCTCGCCCACGGTGACGTACTCGCCTCCGTCGGGAAGCACCTTGCCGCTGGGGGACACGACGGTCACGGTGACGGCGGAAGACACGGCGGGCAACCGGGCCACGTGCACGTTCCTGGTGACGGTGCGAGACATGGTTCCGCCCGTGCTGACGTGTCCTGGGAATCAGGTGGCGGAGGCGGGGACCGCGGTGACCTATCCGCCGGCCACGGCCTCCGACGTGGGGAGCACCCCGCTGGTGACGTACTCACCGCCGTCGGGAAGCATCTTGCCGCTGGGGGACACGACGGTCACGGTGACGGCGGAAGACGCGGCGGGCAACCGGGCCACGTGTACGTTCCTGGTGACGGTGCGAGACACCCTTTCGCCCGTGCTCACCTGTCCCGCGGACCCGGTGGTGGAGGCCCAGGACGCTTCGGGCGCCGTGGTGACCTATGAACCCGCGACCGTGACGGATGGGGGGGCGGCGGACCCGGTGGTGGCCTACTCAGCGCCGTCGGGAAGCACCTTCCCGTTGGGAGTGACGACGGTCACGGTGACGGCGGACGATGCGGCGGGCAACCGGGCCACGTGTACGTTCCAGGTGACGGTGCGGGACACGACGGCCCCGACGTTGAGCTGCCCGGAAAACCTCCAGGTGGCCTCGGACGAGCCGGGGGGCGCGCAGGTGACGTACACGCTGCCCACGGCGACGGACTCCGTCTCCGGGCCGGCGACCGTCACCGCGTCGCCGGAGTCCGGCTCGCGCTTCTCTTCGGGACAGACGCGCGTCACCGTCACGGCCACGGATGCCGCGGGGAACTCGGCGCAGTGCTCGTTCGAGGTCTCCGTCCAGGCTCGGTTGATCTCGATTGCCGGAGGTGGCTGTCAGTCCACGGGCGGCGGTGGAGACGCGGTGCTGGTCGTGCTGTCGGTCCTCGCCGTCTGGGCGGGTCGTCGTCGCGGCCGGGAGCGAGTCGCCCCGTGAGCCTCTTGAATCCTCTCATTCGACTCTTCAGCTTGAAGGACCTTCCCTTGCGTGAATTGGCACGGACTGGTGTGCTCGTCGCGGCCCTGGCCGCCACAACCGCCTCGGCGCAGGCACTCTCCAGCCCCCTGGTCGCGTTCGATGCGGAGCGCTTGCGTCTGAGCGCCGCCGCCACGGACTCGTTGATGGTGGACACGGGCCGGGTGCTCTCCGAGGGAGGCTTTCGGCTCAGCCTCCTCGCCAACTACGAGCGCGGCATCCTCGTGTTGGAGGGCAGTGACGGGAGCGAGCACTCCATCATCCATTACAGGACCTCGGCCTGGCTCATGGGCGCGTGGTCTCCGGTGGACCGGTTGGAGGTCTCCGCCAGATTGCCCGTCATCATCTCTCAGGGCGGGCATGGGGCGAACAGGCTGGCGGGTGTCGCGGAGCCCTCGTCCTCGGGGCTCGGCACGCCCGAGGTGGGGGCGCGCTATTCGTTGCTGCGGCGCGAGGAAGGCGCGCCGTTGTCCCTGGCGGTGGGGCTCGACGTGGGGCTCCCGGGTGGACGGGCGAGCGCCTTCGGACGTCAGGAGCACTGGGCGGGCCTCCAGTTCTCGCCCCGGGTCTCCCTGGGGCGCGAGGTGGGCATGTTCGCGCTCGGCGCGAGCGTGGGCGCGCGGGTGAGGTCCACGGAAGTGGAGCCGGGCCGCGACGTGGGCACGGAGCTGGAGCAGTCCGTGGTGGTGGCGACCCGGGGTGACGGCCTGCGCGGCGAAATCGCCCTGCAGGTGGCGGAGTCGCTGGTGCATCCGGACGTGGCCGTGGAGCTGCTCGGAGGCGTGCGGCTGCCCATTGGCATGGGCTTCGAGCTGAACGCGCTCGCCGGGCATGGCTTCACGGATATCCCAGGGACGCCCTCGTGGCGCGTGGGCGCGGGAATCGCGTGGGCGCACAACCCGGCGGCTCGCGAGGATGTCTGCAAGGGCGGACGCAAGCACACGCCCGAGCAGTGCCCCGACTCCGATGATGACGGTGACTCCGTGCCCAACAAGTCGGACCGTTGCCCGCTGGAGGCGGGGTCGCCCGACAACGCGGGTTGCCCCGACCGCGACTCGGATGGCGATGGCGTCGTCGACCGGCTGGACAAGTGCCCGAACGAGGCTGGGAGCGCGGAGACGAGCGGCTGCCCTGACTCGGACGGCGATGGCGTGCCGGATTCCGAGGACAAGTGCCCGAACGAGAAGGGCACCGTGGAGAACCAGGGCTGCCCCGCGCCCGCGACGGACACGGATGGTGACGGCGTGCCGGATGAGTCCGACAAGTGCCCGGAGGAGAAGGGCACCGCGGAGAACCAGGGTTGCCCCGCGCCGGTGCCGGCGAAGGACTCGGATGGCGACGGCGTGCCGGATGACTCCGACAAGTGCCCGGAGGAGAAGGGCTCCGTGGAGAACGAAGGCTGCCCCGCCCCCAAGGACACGGATGGGGACGGCGTGCCGGACGACTCCGACAAGTGCCCGAAGGAGAAGGGCACCGTGGAGAACGAGGGTTGCCCCGAGCCGGCGAAGGCGCCGACGGAGGAGCGGCTCTCGCTGGCGGACCGTCGCGTCACCTTCCCGGTGGGGACGTCCGAGATTCAGGGAGAGGGCGCGAAGGTGCTCGACGAGATTGCCGAGCAACTGAAGGCGCGGCCCAACGTCGCGGTGCGCATCGAGGGGCACACGGACAACACCGGTCCCGAGGACCTCAACCGCACCTTGAGTCAGGACCGCGCGGAGGCCGTGCGCGCCTACCTCATCCGCCGAGGTGTCGACGGCTCGCGACTGGAGGCCCGGGGTTACGGTCCGACCCAGCCCATCGCGACGAACGACACGCTGGAAGGACGCAGCGAGAACCGCCGCGTGGAGTTCGTCATCAAGCGGTGAGTCGGTGTGCTCGGAGTCGCGGGGCCACGTGCCCCGCGACCCGTTGAGGCCGAGCAGGCCAGGCACTGCTCGGCCCCAGCGGACCGTGAGGAGGCGGGGATGGACCGGTTGGACGTCATGAGGCTGTTCACGCGCATCGTGGAGCGCCGCAGCTTCACGGGGGCCGCTCAGGACCTGGAGCTTCCGCGCTCGACGGCCACGCAATCCATCAAGCAGCTGGAGGCCCGGCTGGGCGTGCGACTGCTCCAGCGCACGACACGCCATGTCCGGCCCACGCTGGATGGCGAGGCCTATTACCGGCGCTGTGTCGCAATCCTGGGTGAGGTGGAGGATGCCGACTCCGCCTTCAGCGGCGCAAAGCCGAAGGGACAGCTCCGCGTCGACGTCCACGGCACCCTGGCGCGGCACTTCGTCCTGCCGGCGCTGCCCTCATTCCTGGCTGAATACCCGGACCTGAAGCTCCACCTTGGCGAGGGAGACCGGCTGGTCGACCTGGTGCGGGAAGGCATCGACTGCGTCCTGCGAGTGGGCGACCTCCAGGACAGCGCCATGGTGGGGCGGCGCGTGGCGCTCCTCAAGGAGGTCACCTGCGCGAGCCCCGCCTATCTCGCCCGCCACGGGACACCCACCCGGCTGGAGGAGCTCGAGGGCCACGTGGCGGTGGGCTTCATCTCGTCGGCCACGGGGTCGATGATTCCCCTGGAGTTCAGGGTCGACGGCGCGCCGAGAAACGTCACCCTCCCAGCGACTGTCACCGTCACGGGGGCGGAGACCTACGCCTCGGCGGCGAAGCTCGGGCTCGGGTTGATTCAACTGCCGCGCTACCACGTGGAGAGCGAGCTGCTCGCGGGGACGCTCGTGGAGCTGCTGCCCGAACATCCCCCGTCGCCCACGCCCGTCTCGTTGCTCTATCCGCGGAGCCGCCAGCTGTCGCCCCGGGTGCGCGTCTTCATCGACTGGCTCACGCGGGTGTTCGCCAACGCTTCCTCGGTGGCGCTCGCCGTCGAATAGGTCTGCTCAGCCCGGCGCGCGCAAGGTCTTCAAGGCCCGGGACCATGCGAGCACTTCGTCCAGCAGCGTGTGCAGCGCGGCCTCCTGGGCGGGCGCGGGCGACCAGTTTCCCGGGTCGGTGAACAGCGCGACGTCGGTGTACTTCGACAACGACACCTGCGCGCGCACGGTGGCGACCTTCACCTCGGCCAGCGTCGTGCGCAGATGCTCCACCGCGCGGACGCCTCCGAGTCCCCCGTAGCTCACGAACCCCGCGGCCTTGTCGTTCCACTCGGCATAGAGGAAGTCGATGGCGTTCTTCAGCGCGGCGGGGAATGAGTGGTTGTACTCCGGCGTGACGAACACGAAGCCGTCGAACGCGCCCACCGTGGCGGCCCACCTCCGCGTGTGTGCGTGGCGGTAATCCCCGCGAATGGCGGGGACGGGCTCATCCAGCAGCGGCAGGTCGTGGTCCGCCAGGTCGATGACCTCCAGGGTCGCGTCCCCCGCCACGACGGCGGCATGCCGTTGTCCGGCGGCATGGACCCAGCGGGCGACGACCGCCGCCCTGCGTCCGGGGCGGGTGCTTCCAATGACGATGCCGAGCCGGGTCAACTTCAGCCTCCCTTGATGCGTGCGCGAGAACGAGCGCCAGGGTACAACGTACGTTATACTGAGTAAAACGATGGTTGTACCTGTGCAAAAGGAACGAACATGCCCCGAGCAGACCGGACGAAGCCGCGTGGAGGGCAGGGGGACAAGCGTCAGGCCCTCCTGATGGGGGCGCTGACGGTCTTCGCTCGGGACGGCTACACCCGCGCCAGCATCGACATGATTGCCGACGAGGCGGGCGTGTCCACGCGCACGCTCTACAACCACTTCCAGGACAAGGCGCGGCTGTTCCAGGCCGTCATCCAGGAGAGCGCGTCACGGGTCGCCGAGGCGCAGACGGCCCTCCTGGACAGGCACCTGCGAAAAGTCACGAACCTGGAAACGGACCTCATCGAACTCGCCCTGGCCTGGGGGACACCGATGCCGGACTCCGCCGAACATTTCGCCCTGGTGCGACAGGTCAACGCGGAGGCGGGCCATATCCCCGCGCCCGCAATCAAGGCGTGGCGCGAGGCCGGGCCGCTCCAGGTCCGCCGGGAGCTCGCCCGCCACCTGCGACGGTTGGCGGACGAGGAACTCTTGCGAGTCGAGGACCCGGAGCGCGCGGCCCTCCACTTCACCCGCCTGGTCTCCGTCCCAGGCCCCTATGACGGAGGGCTCACGCTCACCAGGAAGGAGCGCGCCGAGCACGTGGCGTCCGGTGTCCGGGTCTTCCTGTATGGCTACGGCCGCTGAGGCGCGGGGAAGCCGCGCTCCCGCATCAAGGCGTCCAGGCTCGCCTCCCGCCCCCGGAAGGCGCGGTAGCCCTCGAACGGGTCCACGGTGTTGCCCACGGACAGGATGTGCTCGCGAAGCCTCGCGGCCACCTTCGGGTCATAGGCACCGCCAGCCTCGGTGAACGCCTCGAAGGCATCCGCCGACAGCATTTCCGCCCACAGGTACATGTAGTAGCCGGCCGCGTACCCGTTGCTGGCGAAGACATGCCCGAAGTGGGGCAACCGGCTGCGCATGCCGACCTCTTCCGGCGCGCCAATCTGGCGGAGCACGTCGCGCTCGAACGTGTCGGGGTTGATGCGGCGGGCACCCGCGAGGTGCAGCTTCATCTCGACGAGCGCGGAGGTCAGGTAGTCCACCGTGTAGAAGCCCTGATTGAACGTCGCGGCCTTCTGGATGCGGGCCACCAGGTCCTCGGGCATCGGCTTGCCCGTCACGTGGTGCACGGCGAACCGGCTGAGCACCTCCGGAGTGGACAGCCAGTGCTCGAACAGCTCGGCGGGAAACTCCCCGAAGTCGCGCACCACGCGGCCACCTCCGAGCGTCGGGTACGTCACGCTCGCGCTCAGGGAGTGCAGCGCGTGGCCGAACTCGTGGAAGAGCGTCAGCGCGTCGCGCCAACCCAGCAGCGCGACTCCTCCGGGCCCCGGCTTCACGAAGGGCATGCTGATGGCCACCAGGCCCGTCACCTCGCTCCGGAAGCGCTCCTGCACGCGGTACGTCTCGGTCTGCCCGCCGTTGTACTTGCCCGGCCTCGCGTAGGGGTCGAAGTACAACAGCCCCAGGGGCTTCCCGCTCGTGCGCTCCTTTACCGCGAAGACGCTTACGTCCGGGTGGTAGACGGGCACGTCCGGCGCGGGAGTGAAGGTGTAGCCGAACAGCTCGCCGGCGGCCCAGAACATGCCGTCCCGCAGGGAGTCGAGTCGCAGGTACGGCTTCACCTCGGTGTCGTCGAGGTCGTACTTCGCCTTGCGCACCTTCTCCGCGTAGTAGCGGTAGTCCCAGGGGGCGATGGTCTCCGGCTGTCCGTCGCGCCGGGCAATCTCCTGCATCGCCGCGACTTCCTCGCGCACGCGGGCGACGGCGGGCGTCCACATCTGCTCCAGCAGTCGCATCGCGCGCTCGGGCGTCTTGACCATGGACGTCGCGAGCTGCCGGTGGGCGTGGGTGGGGAAGCCCAGGAGCTTCGCCTGCTCGGCGCGCGCGGCGAGTATCTGGGTGATGACGCCGTTGTTGTCGTGGGAATCTCCATGGTCCCCCCGGCTGTCGTAGTTGCGCCACACCTTCTCGCGCAGCTCGCGGCGGTCCGAATAGGTGAGGAAGTCCGCCACCGCCGAGCGCGTGTTGGCCACGGCCCACTGGCCCTTCTTCCCGCGCGCCTCCGCCTCCGTGGCGGCGGCCTTGCGCAGCGGCTCCGGCAGGCCCGCCAGGTCGGCTTCCGTTTCCAGGAGGGTGAAGCGCTTCTCGTCGGCGAGCACGTTCTGGTTGAACGTCGTGTAGAGCGTGGCGAGCTGCTGGTTGAGCGCGGTGAAGCGCTTGCCGGCCGCCGCGCCCAGGTTCGCGCCGGAGCGGACGTAGACGTCGTGGTAGTGCGCGACGAGCCGCCGCTGCTCGGGCGTCAGCTTCGCCTTCGCGGCCGAGTCGTGGACGGCCTTGATGCGCCGGAAGAGGCGACGGTTCTGGGTGCTCTCGTCCCAGAACGCGGCCAGCCGGGGCGCCATCTCGCGCTCGATGACCTGATACTCAGGCGTGTTCACGAACGAGGACCACGCGTTGTAGACCTCGAAGACGCGAGTGAAGCCCCGGCCCGTGTCCTCCAGCGCGGCGATGGTGTTCTCGAACGTGGGCGGCTCGGTCGAGTCCGCGACCCGCGCCACTTCACGCCGCTCCTGCTCCATCGCTTCCTCGAGCGCGGGACGGAACTCCTCCAGCTTCACCCGGTCGAACGGAGGCGCTCCGCCGTGAGGTCCGGACCAGGGCGCGAGCAGGGTGGCGCCCTTGCCGGGAGGGGTTTCAGGAGCGGCGACGGCCGCGCCCGCCAGCAGGACAACGAGTGCTCCAATTCGGTATCGTGTCATTGACACAGAATAAGAGGCAGCTTCGGGTCGCATCCATCGAATGAAATTCGTCCAGGAACCCCAGATGACCCCCCTCGACCGAATTGATCGCACGATTCTGGAGGCCCTCCAGAACAATGCACGGCTGTCCAACAAGGCGCTCGCCGCGCAGGTGGGGCTCGCGCCCTCTTCCTGCCTCGCGCGCGTGAAGCGGCTGGAGACGGAAGGCATCATCCAGGGCTACCGCGCGGAGCTCAACGTGCGCTCCATGGGATTGGGTCTTCAGGCGCTGATCGCCGTGCAGTTGCGCCAGCACGTGGACGAGGCCTTCGGCAACATCGGTGACCACCTGCGCTCGTTGCCGGAAACGGTGGCTGTCTATTGCCTGGGCGGGACGACGGACTTCCTGGTGCACGTGGTGTGTCGCGACACCGAGCACCTGCGGGTGCTGACCATCCAGTCCTTCACCAACCGTCCCGAGGTGAGCCGCATCGAGACGTCACTGGTGTTCTCCTTCACGCGACTGGGCGTGCCCGTCGACAAGGGCGCCTGACAGGGCGGGATTACTCGTCCAGCTCCGCGCGCGAGCGGCTTCGGGGCTCCAGTCCCAGGGCAATCTCCTTCAGCTCGAAGGTCAGCTCCCGGATGGGAAACGGCCGCACGTTGCCGAGGACAATCACCGTCAGCTGGTCCTCGGTGTAGTGGTGGAGGTTGGAGAGGAACCCATCCATGGAGCCGCCGTGCCGCACCAGCACGCCGCGCTCCTTGCTGCCGGGCCTCCGCTGGTACTGCTGAATCCGGAAGCCGTAGCCGTAGTAGCCGAGCGCGCGACTCTCTCCCGTGAAGAGGCGCTTCTTGCTCGGAGCGGACACCAGCCCCGAACCGAAGAGCGCCTGGTCCCAGGCGTACAGGTCATCTACCGTCGAATAGATGTCTCCGGAGCCCAGGGCATAGGAGACGTTGTTCTCGTCGCGCGAAACGCCCAGCAGCTCCTTCGCGTAGCCGAAGGCCCGCTTGGGCGGAACGTTCGTGCTCCGCTCGATGCCCGAGTCCGTCATCCCGAGCGGCCCGAACGTCTTCTCCTGGAGCACCTCCGCGTAGCGCTTGCCCGTGACGGCTTCGATGATGAGGGCCGCGAGGTGGTAGTTCAGGTTGGAGTACTCGTGTTTCGCTCCGGGCTTGAACGAGACGCGCGCGGTGTTGATGAGCCGCAGGATTTCCGCCGAGGAGACATCGGTCTCTGATTCACGCTCCACCAGCGAGTCCAGATGCGTGGGCAGGCCGGACTGGTGCTTGAGCAGCAGGTGGAGCGTCAGGCTCTTGCCCAGGTCCGCGCGGAGCTTCGGCAGATAGCGGGAGATGGGGACGTTCAGGTCCAGCGTGCCCGCGTCCACCAACTGCATGACCGTCACGGCGGTGAAGGACTTGGTCAGCGAGCCAATCAGGAACTGGGAGTCGACCTGGTTTGAGCGCCGGCCCTTCTCGTCCGCCAGGCCGTAGGCGGCGCGATGAAGCACCTTCCCGTCCTTCGCGACGAGCACCGCGCCTCGGAAGCCCTCCTTGTCGACATAGGACTGGAGGTGGGCGTCCAGCTTCGCGGAGACGGAGGCCTGGGGTGCGCCTGGCGCCTGGGAGGCGAAGCACGCGACGGCGAGAAGCGAGAGGAGCGGGGCGTGGGAGGACATGTCGGGCGTGGGCCTTAGTTGTTGGACCAGATGACGGAGGCAATCTTCCAGCCGGTGCCCGTATTCACCAGGTGCCAGCTCTCCTGGCCGCGATTGATGACGCGCTCGCCCAGGTGGAAGGTGAATTCGAAGGAGACCGAGGCGATGGTTCCGTCCGTGTCGATGCGGACGTTGGTGAACTTCTCCTCGCTACGCTCCGCGTCCGCCACGATTTCATCGATGAACTTCGTCGGGTTCTGCCGTGCATCGAGCTTGAGCCGGGTCGCCTTGGGGTTCTTCTGGAGGCGGCGCTTCAGGAGCTCCTCTCCATCGACGGACTGCCACGTGGCGTCCTCGCGCAGGAACAAGCCGAGGAACTTCTTCCGGTCCTTCTGGATGATGGCCTCGCGGAAGTCGTCGACCACGGCGGTGATTTGTTGCCGGGCGACGGCGGTGTCCTTGGGCTTCTCCTCCGCGAAGGCGGGCAGGGACACAAGGCAGGTGAGCAGCAGGAGCGACAGCTTCACGAAGGACTCCGAGGCGAGGTGGCGGGGTGTGTTCGCGCGGCCGGCCAGCAACCCGGGCACTTCGCGATTATTCCGCCGCATGGCCTCATGAAGCAGGAATGGCCCGGCCTGAACGAGCACCGGGCCATCCCTGTCCACGCGTCAGCGACGCGCCCGCCTCACTCGCAGGGGTTGCCGTTCAGCGTGCAATTGAAGGGCTGCCCGAGTCCGACCGTCGTGAAGCCGAACTCCTTGCTCGCGCCCGCCTTGATGGTGGTGTTGTGGCTGACGGGAAGGAACGTGTAGTGGTCCCCGTTGCGCGTCATCGTGGAGGAGAACGGGCTCTGCGCAATCGTCCCGGCCGGCAGGTCGAACTCCAACTGCCACCCGGTGACGTTCACCGTGCCCAGGTTCTCCACGGTGTATCGGCCCGTGTAGCCATTGGCCCAGGAAGAGCTCACGGCGAAGTGGGCGACGAGCCCGGAGGGCGCGGGCGGAGCCGTGGTCGCGATGACCGGGGCACTCGGCGCCGACACGTTGCCCGCCGCATCCCTCGCGGTGGCGGTGAAGGTGTACGCCGTGGCCGGGCTCAACCCCAGCAACGTCACGCCCAGGCCCGTCGTGGTGGCGGCCACGTTGCCGCCGAGCCAGACGGAGTAGCCGGAGACGCCCCGGTCGTCGGTCGCCGCGTCCCAGGCCAGGGTGACGCTCGTGGAGGTCACCGCCGTCACGCGGAGGTTGGAAGGCGCGCTCGGAGGGGTGGTGTCCGGAGGCGGCGGCGCACCGACGCTGATGAGGAACAGCGAGGGCGCGGTGTCCGTCCGCGTGGTGTCCACGCCATGGCCACCGGAGTAGTCGAGCGTCTCCGCGTGTGCCCAGTCGGCGATGGGTGTCCCGTTGATGTCCAGGTGCTTGTACGCCGCGCCCGACCAGCCGAACTGGTAGATGCGCGAGGGCTCCGAATAGAAGTCGGCGTAGGGGGACGTGTCGGTGCCCACCTGCTTGCGCAGGACGTTGTTGAAGAAGACGTTCTGCGGCCCCGTGGCGCCGGACCACTTCACGGCCTTCTTCCCGGCGCCCCACCAGATGGGATACCAGTTGGAGTCATCCGGGCCGCCGCCCCCTTCCTCTCCGCAGTGGGAGCTGCAGTTGCCGGAGCGGTGCGCATACGGAACCGTGCTGATGTTGCGCTCGAAGAGGTTTCGTCGCTCCCAGCCGCCGTGCAGGTTGAGGTCGGAGTCGAAGTCATTGCCGATGACGACGTTGCCGGACGCGGACCACTGGAAGGTGAAGTGCCGCAGGTTGCGGGACGTGTTGCCGGCGTACAGCGAGTCCCAGACGCGGGAGCCTCGGAAGTAGCCGTTGCCGCCCTTGCCCTTGTTCCATGCGCCGTCGAGCACGTTGTCGACAATCTGGAGGTTCTTCGCCTCCTCCGTGACGATGGGATGCGAGCCCGTCATCTCCGCGCGGATGCCCCGCACCCACGAGTCCGCGACCCACTTGAAGACGATGCCGTGCATCTCGTACGCGGGCGCCAGGTTGCCGTAGTTGTGGAGCGCGGCCGAGGCGCTCACTCCCGGCACCTCCTGAGTGAAGTACAGGTTCTCGATGCCCACGCCGACGATGGGGTCGACGAGCGGGGCCGCCTTGGAGTCGTACACCGAGCCGTCGATGGCGGTGGACCCGTCCGAGGTCGACGTCACCGGGACGTCGTATTCGAGCGGCTTGTCCAGGGTGAGCGTCTTGTTGCCCGTGTCGACGGCGGCGATGCGGAAGAGCTGCTGACGCATGTGCAGGTTGGACAGCGCGTGCTGGGTGGGCAGCGCCTGCTGCTCGGCGTAGAAGGCCCGTGAGTTGGCGGCGCGGATGTTGACGAGCCTGCCCACGGCCAGCGCGGCGGAGTTCGCCGCCAGGTACACCACGGTGTCGCCCGTGCGCGCGGCGAAGCCGGTGTCACCCGGCTTCACGCGGAGCTTCACGCCGACCTTCCAGTGGACATTCACGGTGCCCTCGAAGATGTCCGCCCGGTTGGGAGGCGCCGTCTGGTAGTCGTCGTTCTCGTCCTCGTTGTACGAGGTGTGGACGCCGCGCGACTGCACGCGGAACAGGCCTCGTCCTGGCCACAGCCAGCCGCCCTTGCCCTCCCCGTGCGTCATGCCGTCCTCGTCCCAGTCGCCACCGTCCGACGTCAGGGTGTCGTAGCGGGTGTTCACATCGGGGCGGAACACCAGCTTCGTGCCCGTCACCGGCGAGGAGCCCGCGCCACGGATGATGAGGTAGCTGGCGTCCACGCCCAGCTGTCGGGACACGTCGAGCTGGCCCGCGGGAAGTGAGAGCAGGGAGAGCTTCGTGTACGAGGCGCTGGGGGTGCACGCCGTGCGCAGGTGGTCGATGGCGGCCTGCAGACCCGTGGTGTCGTCCACGCCATCGTTGGGGAGCACGCCGTAGGTCGTCGCCAGCTCCGCCGGAGTCACCCGGCACGTGGCGTCCGGATTGATGTCCCCTTCACCCGGGAGGTTCTGCCCGCCCCGGTAGCCCGCCTTGGACCAGTCCGGCAGCCCGGAGATGGGCGCCCTGCGATTCGCCGGCGACAGGTCAAGCACTGTCTGCGCCCAGGTCGGCGTCGAGCCCAGGACCGCCACAGAGGAAAACGTCAACAACACCAACCGGAGCAAGCCGGTTCTTCGAGTGAGCATGAACAACTCCAGTCTTGGGTGTCCGCGTGGCAGGTGTTGCACCACTGATACGGATTTATCCAAGACTAGTCAGATATGCTCGGATAACAGCTCTAGCCCGTCCGGCGTCCGGACGGCCAGAAAGGTCCTACACCCATGAAGCCCTCCTCGCTGCGTGCCGCGCTCTGTGTGTTGTCCGCCGTCGCCGCTCCCTCCGCCTTCGCGTGGGGCAGCACCTATTCCATCCCCTTGTTCGAGTCGCGGATGACGGCGGCCCGTGCGAGTGGAAGCACGGGTGGGACGACGGTGATTCGCTCGGAAGTGAAGACCGCGCTGGAGGCGTTCCTCAGCTCCGACGACGGGCAGACGGACGCCGCCGAGTACGCCTATCTCGCGGGCAAGGTCGCCAGCCCCACGTTCCTCACGGGCATCGACACCTCGGCCCGGGACTACCTGTTCCGCTATCACGAGCTGAATGACGGGGCGGCGACCACGTCACCGCTGGACGTGGCTTCGCCTGCCCAGACGCCCGCGCAGATTTTCGGCTCGAGCGGCCGGCTGGCGAGCAACGCGTGGATTCAGGAGGGTGGAATCCCCGAGGGCGAAGGTGTGGCGAACCAGACCACGCTCCAGTGGACCTACTACGGCTACTTCGGTCCGCAGTCGTCCACCTTCGCGCCCGTCACGTACGCGGAGCTGAGCGCGAGGCTCGGCTCGACGATTTTCGGCCAGGCGCCGAGCGCGGCCGAGGTCAACGGCGCGCTCGCCTGGCTGAGCGCGCACGCGGGCACTGGAGCCCGCTACTACGTCGCGTCCTGGCATGACTCGTACGGCCGCACGGGCCCCGGGGACATCGGCGGCTACGTGGTGGCGTCCGTCAACAACACGCGAGACTCCGTCCGCTACATCGAGGTGATGACCTGGTCGGATTAGCGACTCAGGCGACGGCCACATAGGCGGCGACGGCGACCATGCAGGCGCCGAACGTCCACCCCTGGATGCGCAGGGCGCGCTCGGAGCGGAAGCGTCCCAGGATGAGCTTCCCTCCGTAAATCCAGGGGAAGTGGCACGCCACGCAGACGACGAGGAAGGCCGCGGTGAGCTGCGCGGCCTGCGAGAGCAGGGCTCCCGCCGGGTTCAGGAACTGGGAGAACATCACCAGGACCATCGAGTGAATCTTGGGGTTGAGGGCCACCGTGAGGAGGCCCTCGACGAAGCCGAGCCGCTCCGGTTCGTCCTCCGCTCCGGAGGGCGAGCTGGAGGCACGGAAGAAGCCCCACGCGAGGTAGAGCAGGTACACGACGCCGCACCAGCGCAGCACGTGGTGCAGCGAGGGAATCCCTTGCAGCACCCGGCCCAGCCCCAGTCCGTAGAGCAGGCAGAGGGCGACATTGGCCGCTTCGAAGCCCGTCCAGAACGGCAGCGAGCCCCGGATGCCGAAGCGTCCGCCCGCGGTGGCGAGCACCGTGTTGCCGGGCCCGGGGCTGAACACCATCGGCACGGTGTAGCCCAGGAACATCACCCACACTTCAGCGGGAATCATGGCGAAAGCCCCCACGCGCCCTCGTGGTGGTGATGGGGCGCGAGCAGGGACACAAACTCCATTTCGAGCCGAGCACCCAGCGAGCTATCCTCGCGCGCTCGATAAAGGGAGCTCATCGAGCATGCGCCGCATTCCACCGCTCGGCGCCCTTCGTGCCTTCGAGGCCGGGGCGCGGCACTTGAGCTTCACCCGCGCCGCCACGGAGTTGCGTGTCACCCAGGCGGCCATCAGCCACCAGGTGCGCCAACTGGAGGACTGGCTCGGCGTCTCGCTCTTCGAGCGCCGGGGACATGCGCTGACGTTGACGACGAAGGGCAAGGCGTATCTGCGCGAGCTGACGCCCGTGTTCGAGCGACTGTCGGAAGCGACCACGCGCCTGTACGAGGCGGAGCAGGGGCCCCTGCGGCTCACCGTGCTGCCCTCGTTCGCTTCGTCCTGGCTCCTGCCGCGCCTGGAGGGATTTCGCCGGCTCCATCCCGACATCGAGCTTCACCTGAGCAGCGTGTCCGAGCTGTGGGACTTCCTCGACGACCGCTTCGACGTGGGCATCCGCTCCGGGCTGGGACGGTGGACGGGACTGAAGGCGGAGCAGCTCGCGCCGGAGGTGCTCGCGCCCGTGTGCAGCCCGGCCCTCGCCAGGAAGCTGCGCGCGCCGTCGGACCTGGGGAAGGTGCGCCTCCTCCATGACACGCCGAAGGACGGGTGGCGCCGCTGGCTCGATGCCGCTGGCGTTGACGGCGTGGACACCGGGAAGGGCTTCGCGTTCAACGATGCCGGGCTCGTGCTTCAGGCCGCACGGCAGGGTGATGGCGTGGCGCTCGGGCGATTGCTGCTCGCCGCGGATGACCTGAAGGCGGGGCGGCTGGTGCGGCCCTTCGCGACGGTCCTCCCCAACGACTTCGGCTACTGGCTGGTCCACCCCCGGCCGCTGTCGAGCCGGAGGGACGTCGTCGCGTTCAAGACGTGGCTGCTCGCCGAGGCCCAGGCCACCTCGAAGGCATTGGGGCTGGTGCCCGAGGTCGCGCGGAGGCGGGAGTAGACCTCGTCGTGCTCGGTTACCCTCCCTCGGAGGAAGTGACCCTGCACCTCGAAAAGACATCTTCCGTTGTTGCTGTCATGGGGTTGCTGGTGCCCCTGGCCGTGCCTGGAGGCGTGAGGAGACTCAGCGCATCCCGGCGAGCGTGAAGTCACACGACCCCCATGGGTCATCGCGAGGCCGGCGACCAGGGATGGGACTGGAAGTGCTCGGTGAGCAGCTCCAGCAGCGCGCGCACGGCCGGCGACACGTGACGGGCGCTCGGGTACACGGCGAAGAGGGGCACGGGAGGTGGCGAGAAGCGCTGGAGCACTTCGCGGAGTGTTCCGGCGGCCACCGCCTCGGCGGAGTGAATCTGGGAGAGTCGCGCGAGGCCCACGTCGGCTACGGCCAGGGCGACCAGCACCCGGAAGCTGTTGACCGCGACGCTCGGGACGATGGACACGGAGAGCGGCTTCTTGTCTCCCCGGAAGGTCCACGTCGTCGGCGTATTGGAGCCGGTCATCGCCAGGCAGCGGTGCTTCATGAGCTCCCGAGGCTCCTTGGGCGTGCCCGCGCGACGCAGGTATGCGGGGCTCGCGAACACCCCTATCTGCTGGGGCGCGCCCAGGCGCCGGGCGATGAGGCGTGAGTCGTCCAGGGTGCCTGCGCGGACCGCGATGTCGTAGCCCTCCTCGACCAGATTCACGCGCCGGTCGGTGAGGTCCGCCTCCAGCTTCACCTCGGGATAGCGGGAGGCGTAGACGGCGAGCAGGGTGTCGAGCACGTTCTGCCCCAGCTCGAAGGGCATCGTCATTCGCAGGCGCCCGCTCGGATGGGCCTGGAGCTTGCCGACCACGGACTCGGCGTCGCGCAAGGCGGCGATGGCCGGGGCGACCTCGCGCTGGTAGCTGGCGCCAATGTCGGTGAGCGTCAGGCTGCGAGTGGTCCGCGCGAAGAGCCGCGCGCCGAGGTGCTCCTCCAACCCCGCCACCCGCTGGCTGAGCGTCGACTTGGGGATGCCCAGCTTGCGCGCGGCGCCCCGGAAGCTGCCCTGCTCGGCGACCTCCAGGAACGCGATGACGGCGTTGGGGTCCGCCTGACGGATTGTCCGCATGGCCGGACAGTACTTCCCAAATCATTCGATTGGCCACAATGCCCCACGGGAGCACATTCCCTGGCGTCACCCCGCCAAGGAGCGGACTCATGAACCTCTTTTCTTCCTACCGTCTGGGCCCCACCGAACTCACCAACCGCGTCGTGATGGCGCCAATGACTCGCAGCCGGGCGCCGAGCGCGCTGCCCAACGCGCTGATGCGCGAGTACTACACGCAGCGTGCCTCCGCCGGGCTCATCATCACCGAGGGCATCGCGCCGTCTCCGAACGCGCTGGGCTATGCCCGCATCCCGGGCCTCTTCTCTCCGGAGCAGGTCGACGGGTGGCGCGCCATCACCCGGAGCGTCCACGAGGCGGGCGGGCGCATCTTCGCCCAGCTCATGCACGTGGGGCGCATCGCGCATCCGCACAACCTCCCGGCGAACGCCCGCATCCTCGCGCCGAGCTCCGTGCGTCCCGAGGGCACCATGTACACGGACCAGGCGGGCCTGCAGCCGTATCCGTCCCCGGAGGCGATGAGCGAGGCGGACCTCCGCGCGACTCGCGACGAGCTGGTCCAGGCGGCGCGCAATGCCATCGCGGCGGGCTTCGACGGCGTCGAGTTCCATGGCGCCAATGGCTACCTGCTGGAGCAGTTCCTCCACCCGCACACCAACCGTCGCGAGGATGCCTACGGTGGCAGCGCGGAGAACCGCGCCCGCTTCGTCGTGGAGGTGGTGCGGGCGGTGTCCGAGGCCATCGGCGCGGAGCGCGTGGCCATCCGGCTCTCGCCCTACAGCACCTACAACGACCTGCCCGCCCACGAGGGTGTCCAGGAGCAGTACACGGTGCTGGCGCGTGAGCTGCGCGGTCTGGTCTACGTTCACCTCATCGCGAGCGTGGAGAAGGGGTTCACCGCGACGGCGGACGCCATCCGACGTTCCTTCGGCGGGCCCATTATCCTCAACGGGGGCTTCACCCGTGACCGCGCGCAGGCCGCGCTCGACGCGGGACGCGCCGACTTGATTGCCTTCGGCCGGCCCTTCATCGCCAACCCTGACCTCGTCGCACGGATGAAGGGCGATGCCGAACTCGCGGCCCCTGACTTCCAGCGGCTCTACACACCGGGCGCGGAAGGCTACGTGGACTACCCCGCGCTCGGCTGATGGCGAGCCCACGGCCCGGACAAGGCCCCGCGTCATCACGGCACCGGTGACTGAATGGCACCTACATCGGAGATACCGCTTTGTGTCGCTGACATTCCGTGGGCAGATGAGGGCCGTTGCTGACAGCAGCCTCGAGCGGAGGACCTCGTGTCCACGGATACGTACTATGTGCGGGTGGGGAAGACAGCGGGGCGGGAAGTCACCC
>NZ_JABUMQ010000002.1:0-91309 GCF_013336645.1 Myxococcus sp. CA039A
GGGCCGCCCCCGGTGGAGGCGCCCACCCCGGAAGTGCCACCGGACGACACCTCGGCGTGAAACCCCTTGGTGGGGAAGGGGGTGGGGAATAAGGTGCCGCGCCCATGCGCCCCTCCTCACCCCTCCGTTTGACGTTCGCGCTGGTGGCCTGCCTGGTGGCGGGTACCGCTGTCGCCGCGGCTCCCGGCAAGTGGACGAAGAAGGTGACGGCCGGCAAGGACCTCTACGCCACGCTGAAGACGAGCGAGGGCGACATCACCGTCCGCCTCTTCTCCAAGGACGCCCCGAAGACGGTGGCGAACTTCGTGGGGCTGGCCACGGGTGAGAAGGAGTGGAGGGACCCCAAGTCCGGAGAGATGTCGAAGAAGCCGCTGTACAACGGGACGGTGTTCCACCGAGTCATCCCGGGCTTCATGATTCAGGCAGGGGACCCGACGGGGACGGGCTCGGGTGACCCGGGCTATCGCTTCGAGGACGAGTTCAACAACGGCCACGTCTTCGACAAGCCGGGTCAGCTGGCCATGGCCAACCGGGGACCGGGCACCAACGGCAGCCAGTTCTTCATCACCACCAGCGCGCCTGACCACCTGACGAACAAGCACACCCTCTTCGGTGAGGTGGTGAAGGGCTACGACGTCGTGGAGAAGATTGGCGCGGTGCCTCGGGACAACCGCGACCGGCCGCAGACGCCGGTGGTGCTCACCCGGGTGGAGTTGAGCGACAAGGCGCCCGCGGGCGTCGTCATCCGGAAGGGACCGGCGGCGGATGCCCCGGTGAAGCCCCCGGTGACGCCGAAGCCCCAGGGCGCTCGGCCCGAGTCCTCCCGGTAGGTTGGCGGGACTTTAGGGCAGTGGACGTGAAACGGACCCGCTGCTTCGGCGGGTCCATCAAGCAAGACGGGAGGGCAGCATGGGAATGACGGACGAGGCCCGCGCGGGCAATGACCTTTACGCCACCTTCGACACCACGCAGGGGCAGATTGTCGTGAAGCTGTTCCCGAAGGACGCCCCGGATTCGGTGGCGAGCTTCGTGGGCCTGGCGACGGGGGAACTGGAGTTCACGGACCCCAAGACGCAGGAGAAGACGAAGCGCCCGTTCTATGACGGCACCGTGTTCCACCGCGTCATCGACAACTTCATGATTCAGGGCGGCTGTCCGCTCGGCTCCGGCCGCGGCAACCCCGGCTTCAACGTGAAGGACGAGTTCCAGTCCGGCCGCACGTTCGACAAGGTGGGCCTGCTGGCGATGGCGAACATCGGCCGGCCGCACACCAACGGCAGCCAGTTCTTCCTGACGACGTCGAAGCCGACGTACCTCAACAACAAGCACACCATCTTCGGCGAGGTCGTGAAGGGCTACGACATCGTGGAGAAGATCAGCAAGGTGGCCCGGGATGGTGATGACCGTCCCCGCACGCCCGTGACGGTCAACAAGCTGACCATCTCGACGACCCAGCCGTAGGCCGCCCGCCTGACCACCGCCCCGGGCAGATGCCGGGGGTGGTGGTCTGTTATAGGGCGCTGTTGGAAGTTCCCCCTCAGGGGCTCCCAGCCACACAGGGACTCCCAGACCACCTTCGAAGCAATGGCCTCTCCCAAGAACCACCGCAGCGGCTTCGCCGCGCTCATCGGACGCCCCAATGTGGGCAAGAGCACCCTGCTCAACGCGCTCACCGGTGAGAAGATCGCCATCGTCTCCGGCAAGCCGCAGACGACGCGCAACCGCATCCTCGGAGTCGTGACTCGCCCTGAAGGGCAGGTCGCATTCCTCGACACCCCCGGCATCCACCAGGCCAAGGGGGAGCTCAACCGCTACATGGTGGAGACGGCGATCCAGGCCGCGGAGGAGGTGGACCTGGTCCTCTTCCTGATTGAACCGCCCGCCGGCGAGAAGCCCGAGGTCAGCCCGGGCAACCGCATCATCCTCGAGCGGCTCCAGAAGCTGGGCAAGCCCACCTTCCTGGTCATCAACAAGATCGACTCCATCCCCAAGGGAGCCATCCTTCCGCTCATCGACCTGTACCGCCAGGAGTTCCCCTTCGCGGAGGTGGTCCCCATCTCCGCGCGCGAGAAGGACGGCGTGGAGCGCCTGTTCACCACGGTGCTGAGCCACCTGCCGGAAGGCGAGAACCTCTTCGACGAGGACATGCTCACCGACCAGCAGGAGCGGACGCTGGTGAGCGAGTACATCCGCGAGCAGGTGCTGCGGCACTGCCGCCAGGAAATTCCGTACTCCACCGCGGTGATGGTGGACATCTTCGACGAGTCCGAGCGCGAGCCCCGGCCGGGAACTCCTCCGGGCCAGCTGGGCGGACTCATCCGCATCGCCGCCTCCATCTTCGTGGAGCGCGACAGCCAGAAGGCCATCATCATTGGAAAACAGGGGCAGATGCTGAAGACGATTGGCACGGACGCGCGCAAGTCCGTGCAACGCCTGCTGGGCGCGCATGTGTACCTGGACCTGCGTGTCCGGGTGGAGCCGCGCTGGAGCGAGCGCCCCGAAGGCCTCAAGAAGCTGGGATACGACTGAGATGAAGCCCCTGGTAGCCATTGTCGGACGCCCCAACGTGGGCAAGAGCACGCTGTTCAACCGCCTCATCGGTCGCCGCATCGCGTTGGTGGAGGACCAGCCGGGCGTGACGCGGGATCGCCACTACGCGGACGCGCAGTGGGGTGGACGGGCGTTCACCTTCATCGACACCGGCGGCTTCGTCCCCGGCGAGAAGGACTCGCTGCTCAAGCAGGTGCGCGAGCAGGCCCAGCTGGCCGTGGAGGAGTGTGACGTCATCATCTTCGTCACCGACGGCCGGGAGGGCGTGACGGGCGCTGACGAAGCGGTGGCGAAGTACCTGCGCAAGAGCGGCAAGCCGGTGATTGTCGCGGTGAACAAGCTGGACACCACCAGCGGGCAGATGCAGTCGCTGACCGCGGACTTCTACAAGATGGGCCTGGGCGAGGTGCATGCCATGTCCGCGGAGCACGGCCTGGGCGTGCCCGGGCTGTTCGACGAAGTCGTCGAGAAGCTGCCGCCCAAGGAAGAGGGCGAGGACGCCGAGGCCCCGCCGGACGACGGCATCATCCGCGTGGCCATCATCGGCCGGCCCAACGTGGGCAAGAGCACCCTGGTCAACGCCATCCTGAAGGAGAAGCGGGTGGTGGCCAGCGAGATTCCGGGGACGACGCGGGACCCCATCGACTCGCCGCTGACGTACAAGGACCGCAAGCTGCTCCTCACGGACACCGCGGGCATCCGGCGCAAGAAGACGATTGCCCACCAGATCGAGAAGTACTCGGTCATCGCGGCGCTCAAGGTGATGGAGCGCAGCGACGTGGCGGTGCTGCTGATGGACGCCACGGAGCCCGCGGTGGACCAGGACGCGAAGCTGGCGGGCCTGGCCGAGGAGCGCGGCCGGGCGCTGGTCATCGTGGTGAACAAGTGGGACCTGATCGACGCGGATCAGCGCCGCCAGGAGGCGTTCCGGGAGTCGCTCCGGCACTCGCTGAAGTTCGTGGGCTACGCGCCCATCATCTTCACGTCCGCGCTGACGGGCTCCAAGGTGGAGAAGGTCATGGACGCGGCGGTGGAGCTGGCCGAGCAGTTCCGGTTCCGGGCCCCCACGCCCCAGCTCAACCGGCTCCTGGAGTACATGGTGGACAACCACCCGGCGCCCATCGTCCGGAGCAAGCCGCTGCGCCTGTACTACATCACCCAGGTGACGTCGGCGCCGCCGACGTTCGCCCTCACGTGCAACCATCCGGAGGGCGTGCCGGACATGTACAAGCGGTACATCACCAATCAGCTCCGGAAGACCTTCGACCTGCGCGTGCCCATCCGGCTGGTGTTCCGGGAGCGGCCCGGACAGGCGAAGCGGGCGGCTCGAAAGAGGCCGAGCCATCAGGGGAAGCACTGAAGCGTCCGTGCGTTGACACTCGCGGCGCGCGCTCCGTACAGTGCGCCGCTCTTCCGCTCTCCGACAGGGTAGAGCACCGAAGCGCAGAGAGAGGTTGACCGACGTGGCTGGAACCAAGACCGAGAAGATTCGCCAGCAGGAGCTTCGTCAGCCGGACACCTTCCAAAAGGTCGGCGCTGACGCGCGTGACTGGCTCATCCAGCGGCAGAAGCTCATCGGCATCGCCGTGGCCGTCATCATCCTGGGCGGCGTGGGTGTGGCCATCGCCAGCGAGGTGTCCAAGCGCGGCGAGGCGCAGGCCGGCCAGGCGTTGGGCCAGGCGCTCGCCGTGCTGGATCGTCCCGTGGAGGGCGTGCAGCCCGCGCAGCCCGGCGACACCGAGACGCCTTTCAAGAACGTGAAGGAGCGCGACGAGGCGCTGGTGACGGCGCTGTCGGACTTCCGCAAGGAGCACGGTGGGACGCGGTCGGCGACGACTGCGGCGCTGTCGCTCGGCGAGGCGCAGTTCCGCCTGGGCCGCTTCGCGGACGCGCAGACCGCGTTCAGCGACTTCCTGAAGGGCGCCGCCCAGAACGACCCGCTCCGCGCGGGCGCGCTGGAGGGACAGGGCTACGCCTTCGAGGCGGAGAAGAAGTACGACGAGGCCATCAAGTCCTTCGAGCAGATGGGCGCGGCGGGCGGCGGTGAGTTCCTGGCCGGCATGGGCGACTACCACAAGGGTCGGATGCTCATCGCGCAGGACAAGAAGGACGAGGCCGCGGCCGTGCTGTCCAAGGTGTCCACGGACCACGCGAACACCACGGCGGCGCGACTGTCCAGCGAGCGGCTGGCGGTGCTGGCCTCGCAGGGCGTGAAGATCCCGGCCCCGGCGCCCGCGCCGGCCGCCGTCACTGACGCGGGGTAGCGCGCACGTTATGAAGAAGCAGCTCGTGAGCTGGAGGCGTTGGCTGGGGAGTGCCGTGGCGGTCGGTCTCCTGGGCGGTTGCAGTACCCTGCCGCGCTACGGCAATCCGGAGCTGCCCCGCACGGAGCTGGCGCCTCCGGTGGACTACTTCTCGGTGGACTGGTGGGCGCCACTGGTGGCGCCCACCCTGCTGGAGTACGCGCCGCGCGAGGTCGCCTCGCCAGCGTACGACGCGAAGAGCAAGACGGTCATCGCGCTCACGCGGGATGGCGTCATCCGCGGCGTGGGTCCGGACGGTCAGATCAAGTGGTCCAAGCGGACGACGACCCGCTTCGCGGCGGGGGCCCAGGTGAGCGACGGCGTGGCCTTCGTTCCCGGGGGTGACGGCACCCTGTACGCGCTGGACGCGGCCACTGGAGATCAGAAGTGGCAGTACGCGGCGGGTGAGTCGCTGGCCACGGTGCCGGTGATTGCCGAGGGCCTGGTGTTGGTGGCCTCGGAGAGCGACACCCTGTTCGCGGTGAAGGTCGAGGACGGGGTCTGGGCCTGGCAGTACCGCAGGGACCCGCCGTCGGGCTTCACGGTGCGAGGCGCGTCGACGCCGCTGGTTCGCGGCGGCAATGTCTACGTGGGCTTCTCCGACGGCTACATCGTGTCGCTGAACATGAAGGACGGCGGCGCCAACTGGGAGAAGTCGCTGTCGGGAAGCGGCTCCGAGTTCCTGGACGTGGACACCACGCCCGCGCTGGATGACCACGGGCAGCTCTACGTGGCGTCGTACAAGAATGGCCTCTTCGCGCTCGAGGCGGAGTCCGGAGAGCTGGTCTGGACCAGCTCGGTGTCCGGCATGACGGGGCTGCTGGCGAAGGGGCAGATGCTCTTCACCGTGGGCGACGGCCGCGTGGACGCCTACCTGGCGGAAGACGGACGGCTCCTCTGGTCGCACCCCCTGGGCGAAAGGTCGGGCCAGACGCCCGTGTTCTCCAAGGGAATGCTGATTGTTCCCATCCAGCGGTCGCTGCTGTTCCTGGACCCGAAGACGGGCCAGGCTCGCGTGTCGTGGAACCCCGGTGACGGCGTCTCCGCGACGCCGTTCGTGGCGGGCTCGAAGCTGTTCGTGCTCTCCAACAACGGATGGCTCTACTCGCTGGACTTCAACGGGCTGAAGGGGTGACCACGGTGGCGACCCGGACGGTCCGCGTGGTGGCGGCGCTGATTCCAGGTCGCCTCGACGCCCAGCGCTTCCTGGTGCAGCAGCGGCTTCCGGGTGGAAGCCGCGCGCTCCTGTGGGAGTTTCCCGGTGGCAAGGTGGAGGCTGGCGAGACGGACGAAGCCGCGCTCGCCCGGGAGTGTCGCGAGGAGCTGGATGTGGAGCTCTCCGTGGGCCGGCGGCTGTGGGAAGGCCGCCACGAGTACCCGGACCTGACGGTGGAGCTGGTGCTCTACGCGGCGCGGATGCTCTCCGGTGAGCCGAAGCCGTTGGGCGCGCATGCGCTCGAGTTCCGGACGCCCGGGGAGATGCAGTCCCTGCCTTTCTGCGAAGCGGACATTCCGCTCCTGGAGGAGCTGGTGGCGGGAAGGTTGGGCGCGCTCGATTGATGCTCCAGCGGACGTTCCAGCACATCCCCGGCGTGGGCCCCTGGCGCGAGAAGGACCTCTGGGCGCGCGGCTTCAAGACGTGGGACGACTATCCGGCGGCCGGCGAGGGTGTGGCCATCACCCGGAAGACGGACGACATCGCGCGGGAGCGACTCGCGCTGGGTCGTGAGGCGCTGGAGCGGAGGGATTTGCGCCGGCTGGCGGAGCTGATTCCGCCCCGTGAGCACTGGCGGCTGTACCCCGAGTTCCACCAGGACGCCGTCTACTTCGACATCGAGACGGATGGCCGCGAGGCCCAGGCACCCACGGTGGTGAGTCTGTTCGATGCCACGGGCCTGCACGTGTTCATCCAGGGCCGGAACATGGACGCGCTGCCGGAGGCCATGGCGGCGCGGCGGCTGTGGGTGACCTTCAACGGGTCCACGTTCGATGTGCCGGTGCTGCGCAACTACTTTGGCGCGGGGCGGTTTCCGGTACCGGACGCGCATATCGATCTGCGCTTCGTCACGCGTCGGCTCGGACTGGGCGGCGGGCTGAAGGAGATCGAAGGAAAGATTGGCGCCGAGCGTCCGCCGCACATGAAGGGCGTCAACGGCTACGACGCCGTGCTGCTGTGGCGTGCGTATACGCGGCGCGGTGACGTGGAGGCGTTGCGGTTCCTGGTGGAATACAACCTCTACGACTCCTTCCAGCTCCGGACGCTGATGGACGTGGCCTACAACCGCGGCGCCGATGACTTGAATCAGGACGTGCCCCGGCTGCCCGTGTTCGAGCGCGGCGAAGTGCTGTACGACGTGAGCCGGATCATCCTGGAGCTGGGCCCCACGGAGCGGGACCTTCAGACGCTCGAGCGCGTCCGGGCCGAAGAGCAGTTTCCCTGAGTTCCTGAGCAGGGCGGGCAGGGTGCCTCGGCGATTCGCCCCCCTGGGACTCTCTTCCGGTGAACAACCGGCCTCATGGGTTGCACCGCGCCCGTGGAATGCGTCCAGGAGTCGTTTGTAGGGTGAACCGAACCCGAGACGGAGGACCGCAACCCATGAGCGACCCGATTGACCCGACAGAAAGCTCCGAGGTTCCCCAGCGCGGCTCGGCTGGAAAGAAGGCCGCGCTGGTGGGCGGCGCGCTGGTGGCGGTGGGCGTTGGGGCCGCCGTCGCGCTGGGCCTCTTCGAGAAGGAGCCGCCGCCCGTGGTCGCGGTGGCTCCGATCATCGAGGACGCAGGTGTGGCCGCGCCGGTAGCACCGACGGCTTCGCTTCCGGAGAGTGACGGCCGGGTCCGGGAGATGGCGAGCCGGATGTCGGAGGAAGCGGAGCTCCAGCGCTGGCTCCAAGAGAAGGATCTGGTGCGCCGGGTGACGGCGGCCGTGAACAACATCGCGGAGGGCGTGAGCCCCCGGATGGTGCTGGGTTTCCTGGGCCCGGCGGATGGATTCCAGGTCGTCGAGGGCAAGGACAAGTCGGTGACCATCGACCCGCGAAGCCATGCTCGCTACGACCTGGTGGCGCGAGTGTTCGGCACCTTCGACGCGCAGGTCGCCAAGAGCATGTACCGCGACTTGAAGCCGCTCATCGACCAGGCGCATGGCGAGATTGCTCCGCCGGGACAGACGTTCGATTCGACGCTGAGCCGAGCCTTCCAGCATCTGCTCGCGGTTCCGGTTCCGGAGGGCGCCGCGCTGGAGGTCCAGCCGCAAGGAGCGCTCTATGTCTATGCCTCGCCGGAGCTGGAGGGCCTGAGCCGGGCGCAGAAGCACTTGCTGCGGATGGGGCCCCAGAACATTCGGGTCATCCAGGCGAAGCTCCGGGAGCTTCAGGGCGCGCTGGGACTGCCTCCGGTGGCCGCCGAGGGCCCGTAGCGAGCCCGAATGTTGATGGGCGGCCGGGCTCTCTGGATGGAGCCCGAATATTCGCGGTAGCGATCCCGAATGTTCAGGGGCGACCCGGGCAAACCGGGGCCCGAATGTTCGCGGCCAGGCTGGAATGTTCATGCCGGCCCAGGGCGTGGCCAGGAGCATTCGAGGCGGCACCGGGAACATTCGGGGCCGCCATGAGGCCCAGGACTAGCGGCGCTTTTTCTTCTTGGCCGGCGCTGGAGGCGGTGCCGGCTTTTCCTTTTCGCCGGCGATCAGGAACGTGGTGCGGAGTTCCTCGACGTCGCGGCCCAAGGTGTCCGTGAACGCGGTGCCGGTCTGGGCATCGACGACCAGGGTGTACTCGAAGCCGGTCTTCAGGGGCTGGGGCAGGACGATGCGGTAGACGAGCCCGGTGTCGGATTCCTCGGCGACGTCGTCGGAGACCATGGCTCGCTCAGCGGCGTCGAAGAGCCTGACCCGGTAGTTCCGGAGGCCTCGTGACGCGGTCAGCTCCAGCGTCGAGGTCTGCTCGATGACCGGCTTCTCGCCAGGGTCCAGGGAGATCTCCGCGAGGCCCGCATCGGGAACCTGGGAGCGAAGCGCGAACGTGGTCGGCGGCGGGGCCTTGGGCGCCTCGGGAACTTCGGCGACGCCAGAATCCGGCGACGGACCCGAGGTCTTGTCCGGGCATCCCGTCAGCGCCAGCAGGCCGCAGCAAAACGCGGTGGTGACCGCGGTTCGTTGGAGGAAACGCATGCCGGGCACGGTACGCGGCCACGGTGGCCACGAGAAGCGAGGACTCGATGCGGGCATCCAGGCAGCCAGGCCCACGGTTCACCCCTGTCCTCCCTCTATCGGAACGTCCGATAACATGCGTTATGTAAACTAAGCGAAGGGGAAACCAGGGGTCGTTTTTCCAGGGTTCTTCCCCGCTGTTCCCGGGCCATCGGCGCGCGGCGGTCGGCCAAGATGCGGGCCTTCCAAACCTCCACCACGGCGTTCCCGGACCGGCCCCTATGAGATTCCTCGACGACCTGCTCGCGGATGCGCGCTTCGCGTTCCGCACGTTCCGACGTGCGCCCGACTTCGCGGCCGCCGCCATCCTCTGCCTCGCCCTGGGCATCGGCGCCAACGCCGTCATCTTCAGCGTGGTCCACGGCGTGCTGCTCCGGCCTCTCCCGTACGCCGAACCCGAGCGGCTCGTGTCGCTCGTCGAACTGCGCGCCCAAGGCTCCGGCGGCCCGGTCTCCTGGCTCACGTTCTTTGACTGGCGCGATCAAGCCCGGGCCTTCGAGCACATGGCGGCATTCACCGTGGGCGGCTCGATTCTCCGCGCGGACGACGATTCCGAGCGCCTGGAAACAACCCGAGGCACCGCCGACTACTTCACCGTGCACGGCGTCCCCCCGTTGCTCGGCCGGACTTTCGCGCCCGGCGACGACCAGCCCGGCCATGAGCCCGTCGCGGTGCTCAACGAGGCGCTCTGGCGACGCCGTTTTGGCGCGAATCCCGCCGTCCTTGGCCGCACGGTGCTCCTGGACAATGTCCCGCATACCGTCGTCGGCGTCATTCCCGAGTCGTTCGCCCCGGACATGGACGTCTGGCTGCCGCTGGTGGCTCCGCCCGATGCCCGTGGCGGTCGCTATTCCACGGTGCTCTCCGTGCGCGCCCGGCTGGCGCCCGGAATCACCCTGGACTCGGCCAACGAGCAGCTCAAGGCCGTCACCGCCGGAATCGCGGCCGCGGGCCCGGATGCCCTCAAGGAACGCACCGCCCGGGTCGACTCGCTCGCCGAGGCCCAGACACGGCTCTGGAGCGGCCCACTGAAGCTGCTGCTGGGCGCCGTGGCCCTGGTCCTCCTCATCGCCTGTGCCAATGTCGCGAACATCCTGCTCGCGCGCGCCGGTGCCCGCCGGCAGGAACTCGCCGTCCGCGTGGCGCTCGGCGCGACCCGCGCCCGCGTCATCCAGCAACTCCTCGTCGAAAGCCTCCTGCTCGCGCTCACGGGCGGCGCCCTGGGCGGACTGCTCGCGCACTGGGGCCTGGACGCGCTGCTCGCCGTGGTCCCCGAGTCGATGCCACACCGGGCCGCGGTCTCCCTCGATGGGACGACCTTCCTGTTCCTCGCCGCCATCTCCATCGGGAGCGGCCTGGCCTTCGGACTGCTTCCCGCGCTCCAGCTCTCCCGGCTCGACCTTCGCGGGGCCCCCATCCAGGGCGGCCGACGCCTCCGGTCCACGCTGGTCGTCGTGGAGCTGGCGGTCTGTCTGGTGCTCCTCGTGGGCGCGGGCCTCCTGGGCCGGGGCTTCTTCCAGCTCCTCGGCACGTCCCCCGGGCTCGCTCCGGAGCAACTGCTCACGCTGCACATCGCCATCCCCGACAGCCGTTTCTTCACCGAGCAGGGCCTGGACGGAAACGTGCCGAGCACCCTGCTGGAGCCCATCCTCGACGAGGTGCGAGCGCTGCCCGGGGTGAGCGCCGTGGGAATGACGTCGCTGCTGCCCATCCAGCGTGCATGGAACAACGCCCGCTATGTCATCGAGGGCGAACCGCCCCCGGAGGCCGGCTCGGAACCAAGGGCCGAGCGCCGCTCCACGAGCCCCGGCTTCTTCGCCACGGTGGGAATCCCGCTCAAGCAAGGCCGCGACTTCACCACCGCCGACGCGGCCCCCGGTCAGCCCGCCACGGTCATCATCAACGAGACGCTCGCGCGCCGGCACTTCCCGGACGGCAACGCCCTGGGCCGCCAGCTCCGACTCGGCACCGGGGCCCACACCATCATCGGCGTCGTGGGCGACGTGCGACAGGCCGGCCTGGACAAGACGCCGCTGGCCGAGCTCCACGTCCCCTACGGCCGGCCCTGGGGCGACGACAGCCTGGTGCTCGTCGCTCGAACCTCGGTGCCACCGGAGACCTTGCTGCCCTCGGTCCGCGAGGCCGTGCGCCGGGTCGACTCGAGCCTGCCCGTCTTCCGCGCCCTCACCATGGACCAGGTCATCTCCCAGTCGCTCGGCTTCCGGCGGCTCGTGCTGTGCCTGCTCGGCGGCTTCGCGGCGCTCGCCCTCGTGCTATCCACCTACGGCCTCTATGGCGTCATCTCGCTGCTCGTCTCGCAGCGGACGCGGGAGCTGGGCATCCGCATGGCGCTCGGGGCACGGCCCGGAGACGTCCTCCGACTCGTGCTCGGCCAGGGCGCGAGGCTCGCGGGAGTGGGCATCGCCCTGGGGCTCGTGGGCTCCCTGGCGCTGACCCGGTTGCTCGAAAGCCAGCTCCACGGAATCACCGCCACGGACCCCCTCACCTTCGGCGCCGTGGCCACCCTGTTCGCCCTCGTCGCCCTGCTGGCCTGCTGGTTTCCCGCGCGCCGCGCCACCCGCGTGGACCCGCTCGTGGCCATGCGCACCTGAGTCACGGCGACCCGACCCGGAGCGGCGGGTTCTCGACGCGCTGCGATAGCCAACCCTGGGGAGCGGTCATCCGCTCGAATCGTGCAATCACGGGCAGCGACATCTCGTAGGACTCCTCGCACTGACGAGGAATCCCCAGGCCGCCTGGATGTTCCAGGGGTTGGGAATTCTTCCCAGCTTTTTTCCCGGTTGACCGAGGCAGTGGGTTACCGCAGAACCGCGACACCCCCGGCCCTGGAAAGGACCTGTCCAATGAAACGGTTGTTCCTGATTGCCACCCTTGTCGGCGCCGCCCCCGCGCTGGCCGACGAAGGCATGTGGACGTACAACAACTTCCCGTCCGCGAAGGTGAAGGAGAAGTACGGCTTCGAGCCTTCGCAGGAGTGGCTCGACAAGGCCCGCCTGTCCTCCGCGCGTCTCGCGGGCGGCTGCTCCGCCAGCTTTGTGTCCGCCAACGGCCTGGTGATGACGAATCACCACTGTGCTCGCGGCTGTATCGAGCAGCTCTCCGGCGCCAAGAAGGACTACATCGCCAACGGCTTCTACGCGAAGACCGAAGCCGAGGAGACGCAGTGCCCGGCGATGGAGATCAACCAGCTGGAGCAGATCACCGACGTCACCGAGACGCTGAACAAGGCGACCGCGGGGCTGTCCGGCAAGCCTTATAGCGACGCCCTGAAGGCGAAGATGTCCGAGCTGGAGCAGGCGTGCTCCGCGGGCGACGCCAAGGTGCGCTGCGACGTCGTCACCCTGTACCAGGGCGGCAAGTACAACCTCTACAAGTACCGCCGCTTCCAGGACGTGCGCCTGGTGATGGCCCCCGAGCACGCCATCGCCTTCTTCGGCGGCGACCCGGACAACTTCGAGTTCCCCCGGTGGGACCTGGACGTGACGTTCCTGCGCGTCTACCAGGACGGCAAGCCGGCCAAGACGGAGAACTTCTTCAAGTGGTCCGAGAAGAGCGCCAAGGAGGGTGACCTCACCTTCGTGTCCGGCCACCCCGGCCGCACCTCGCGCGGGCTGACCATCGCGGAGCTGGAGTACCAGCGCGACGTGGCCATGCCGAAGATGCTCTTCATGATGTCCGAAGTGCGCGGCATGGTGACGGAGTTCCAGAAGCGCGGCCCCGAGCAGAAGCGCATCTCCAACAACCTGCTCTTCGGCGTGGAGAACGGCCTGAAGGCGACCAAGGGCCGCCTGGAGGCGCTGCAGGACAAGAAGTTCTTCGGCCAGAAGGTCGCCGCCGAGCAGGAGCTGCGCAAGAAGGTCGACGCCAACCCGGAGATGAAGAAGAAGTACGGCGCGGCGTGGGATGAGATCGCCAAGGCGCAGGGCCAGCTCGTCAACGTCCGCAAGGACCTGGCCTTCGTCGAGCAGGGCAACGGCCTGTCCTCCAGCCTGTACAGCATCGCCAAGACGCTGGTGCGCGCCTCCGAGGAGCTCCCCAAGGAGAACGGCCAGCGCCTGCGTGAGTTCAACCAGGCCAACGTGCCGGCCCTCACGGCCGGGCTGCTCAGCCCGGCGCCCATCTACCCGGAGCTGGAGATCATGCGCCTGTCATTCGGCCTGACGAAGATGCGCGAGGAGCTCGGCTCCAACCACCCGTTCGTCAAGAAGGTCCTGGGCAAGGAGTCCCCCGAGAAGCTGGCGGCCCGGCTGGTCAAGGGCTCCAAGCTCTGCGTCCTCAAGGACGTGAAGGGCTCCAAGGTCTGTGACGTGGCCGTGCGCAAGGGCCTGCTCGACGGCGGCAAGGCGGCGATTGCCGCTTCGAAGGACCCGATGATCCAGCTGGCCCTCGCGCTCGACGCGGATGGCCGCGCGGTCCGCAAGAACTACGAGGAGAACATCGACGCGGTCATCAAGAAGAACGCGGAGCTGGTCGCCAAGGCGAAGTTCGAGGCCTACGGCACCAACCAGTACCCGGACGCGACGTTCAGCCTGCGCCTGTCCTACGGCTCGGTGAAGGGCTACTTGGAGGACGGCAAGAAGGTGGAGCCCGTCACCCAGATGGCCGGGACGTTCGAGCACGCCACGGGCGAGGAGCCCTTCGCCCTTCCGCCTTCCTGGCTGAAGTCGGAGAAGCTGCTCGACGGCGCCACGGCGATGAACCTGGTCACCAGCAACGACATCATCGGCGGCAACTCCGGTTCCCCGATGATCAACAAGGACGCGGAGATCGTCGGCCTGGTGTTCGACGGCAACATCCAGTCCCTGGGCGGTGAGTACGGCTTCGACGAGTCCGTCAACCGCACCGTGGCCGTGCACAGCGACGCCATCATCGAGTCGCTGAAGAAGATCTACGGCGCCACCCGGGTGCTCGAGGAGCTGCGTCCGGGCAGCACCAAGATTCCCTCGGTCCCCACGAAGCCGGCCGGGTGATTCACCCCGCCTGAAGGGGCCCGGGCTCAACCCCCGGACCCCTGAAGCACGAAGAGGCTGCCTGGGCACGTTCGCCAGGCAGCCTCTTTCGCGTTTCCAGCGGGCACCCTACTCCCGGCTCACTCCCACTCGATGGTGGCCGGGGGCTTGGAGGACACGTCGTAGGCGACGCGGTTGATGCCACGCACCTCGTTGGTGATGCGCGTGGAGATGCGCTCCAGCACGGGGTACGGCAGCCGGGCCCAGTCCGCGGTCATGCCGTCCACGCTGGTGACGGCGCGCAGCACGCAGGTGGACTCGTAGGTGCGCTCGTCGCCCATGACGCCCACGCTCTGCACGGGCAGCAGCACGGCGAAGGCCTGCCACAGCTCCTTGTAGAGCCCCGCGGCGCGAATCTCCTCCTGGACGATGGCGTCCGCGCGGCGCACCAGCTCCAGGCGGGCTTCCGTGACTTCACCCAGCACTCGGATGGCCAGGCCGGGACCGGGGAACGGCTGGCGGTTCACCATGTCCTCGGGCAGCCCCAGCTCGCGGCCCAGGGCGCGGACCTCGTCCTTGAACAGCTCGCGCAGCGGCTCCACCAGCTTGAGCTTCATCGTCTCCGGCAGGCCGCCCACGTTGTGGTGGCTCTTGATGGTGACGGAGGGGCCCTTGTACGAGACGGACTCGATGACGTCCGGGTACAGCGTGCCCTGTGCCAGGAACCCGGCGTCCTGGATGTCGCGCGAGGCCTCCTCGAACACGGCGATGAACTCGCGGCCGATGATCTTCCGCTTCTTCTCCGGGTCCGTCACGCCGGCCAGCGCGTCCAGGAACCGGGCCCGCGCATCCACCGTCTTCAGCGGGACGTGGAAGCGGTCCACGAAGAGCCCCTCCACCTGGGCGCGCTCCCCCTGCCGCAGCACCCCGTTGTCCACGAAGATGCACTGGAGCCGGGGGCCGATGGCGCGGTGGAGCAGCAGCGCGGCCACGGAGCTGTCCACGCCGCCGGACAGCGCGCAGATGACCCGACCCTGCTCACCCACCTGGCGGCGGATGGTGGCCACCGCCTCGTCGATGAAGCCCTTCATCGTCCACGAGCCGCTCACCTTGCAGTCGTTGAAGAGGAAGGCGCGCAGCATGGCCTTGCCTTGCGGGGTATGTACGACTTCCGGGTGGAACTGGAGGCCGTAGAAGGGCTTGGTCTGGTGGGCCGCCGCAGCGAAGGGCGAATTGCCACTGCGACCAATGGCCTCGAAACCGGGCGGAAGCTCCTCCACCCGGTCTCCGTGGCTCATCCACACCTGGACCCGGTCTCCGGGTTTGAACTCCGAGAAGGGCCCGCGGGGCGCCAGGACCTCGACCTCCGCGTTGCCGAACTCACGGTGTGCGCCCCGGTCAATGCGCCCGCCCAGGAGCTTGGCGGTGAGCTGGAGGCCGTAGCAGATGCCGAGGACGGGCACGCCCGCCTCGAAGACGAACGGGTCACACCGGGGGGAACCAGGCGCCTCCACGGACGCCGGGCCTCCGGAGAGGATGATGCCCCGGGGGGCATAGCGGCGGATATCCTCCGCCGGGAGGTCCGGGCGGTGGATTTCGCAATAAACGCCCAGTTCGCGCACCCTCCGGGCGATGAGCTGGGTGTACTGACTCCCGAAATCGAGGATCAGGATCTTCTCGGCGTGCAGGTCCACCGGAGGTTCTCCAAGGGGCGTCGTTGACGGCTGGGGGCCCTTATCGCTACAAACTTCCGGAAAGCAACGCCCAAGTCCCCTCAATTGTTCGAGGTCCGGATGCTCCGCCGCCTGTCCGCTTCCACTGCTGCGACCCTCTTGTTCCTCTCCGCCTCTGGATGCGTGAAGGAAATCTCCTCCGACGAGCGACTGGACCGCGAGACCCAGAACCTGGCTGTCAAAGACACGCCAGGGGTCTCCGATCTCCAGAAGCTCACCTGTGACGACACCACCGACGCACTGGGCAAGGCCCGCAACGTCAATCGCCCCGAGACGGACCGCCTCGTCGACTACATCGAGCTGTACTCCTCGCTGCGCAAGCGGACCACCACGTTCGAGGAGGCGATGAACCGCAACCCGGACCTGAGCTACCGCGAGGGCAGCCAGCAGATCGTCAATGCACGGGACACCTGCATCCAGCAGACGGCCGACGTGAAGGTGGAGTTCGAGACCTACATGCGCGAGCTGGTGATGGTGCCCACCGTGCAGGAGATCAAGGGCGGCAACACCGTCACCATCGCCCGGCTCGACTTCAACACCCTGCGCCAGGCCATTGAAACGCTGGAGCCCGACGACAAGGACGCCCTGCTCAGCCGCGTGGCCGGCGCCGAGGGGAAGATCTCCGCCGCGTCGCCGTCCTCCGACGACTCCGGCTCCGGCGGTCGCAAGGGCCGCAAGTAGCCGCCTTCCCGGCCGAAACAACCGAGGGCCCCGCCGCCTGGCGTGGGCCCTCTTTTCGTTCCAGGAGCCGCCCGTCCTGGCGCCTACTCCACGCGGTAGTTGGGGGCTTCCTCGGTGATGATGACGTCGTGGACGTGGCTCTCCTTGAGGCCCGCCGAGGTGATGCGCACGAAGGTCGCGTTCTTGCGCAGCTCGTCGATGGTGCCGCAGCCCACGTAGCCCATGCCGCTGCGGATGCCGCCCAGCATCTGGTGGACGTTCATCGCGAGCGTGCCCTTGTACGGCACCCGGCCTTCGATGCCCTCGGGAACGAGCTTCACCGCGTCCACGTCCGACTGGAAGTAGCGGTCCTTGGCGCCCTGCTTCATCGCGCCCAGGCTGCCCATGCCCCGGTAGCTCTTGTAGCTGCGGCCCTGGTACAGGATGACGTCCCCGGGGGCCTCCTCGGTGCCGGCGAAGAGCGAGCCGATCATCACCGTGCTGGCGCCGGCCGCGAGCGCCTTGACGATGTCGCCCGAGTACTTGATGCCGCCATCCGAGATGATGGGGATGTCGTGCTTCTCCGCCTCGCGGCAGCAGTCATCCACCGCGGTGACTTGCGGCACGCCCACGCCGGCGACGACGCGGGTGGTGCAGATGGAGCCGGGGCCGATGCCCACCTTCACCGCGTCCACGCCCGCCTGGATGAGCGCGCGGGTGGCCTCGGCGGTGGCGACGTTGCCGGCGATGAGCTCGAAGCCCTTGAAGTTCTTGCGCGTGTCCCGCACCCCGTCCACCACGCCCTTGGAGTGGCCGTGCGCGGTGTCGACGACGATGACGTCCACGCCCGCCTTCACCAGCGCGTCGATGCGCGCCTCGCGGTCCGGAGACACGCCCACGGCGGCGGCGCACAGGAGGCGCCCCTTGCCGTCCTTGGCCGCGTTCGGGTTCGTCCTGCGCTTCTCGATGTCCTTGATGGTGATGAGGCCGCGAAGCTCGAAGTCGTCGTTGACGATGAGCAGCTTTTCGATGCGGTGCTCGTGCAGCAGCTTCTGCGCATCCCCCTGGATGATGCCCTCGCGGCCGGTGACGAGCTTGCGCGTCATCACCGCTTCGACCTTCTGCGTGAGGTTGGTCTCGAAGCGCACGTCGCGGCTGGTGACGATGCCGACCAGGCGACGCCCCTTCACCACGGGGATGCCCGACACGCCATGGTGCCGCATCAGCTCGATGGCGCGGCCCAGCGGGGCCTCGGGGTCGATGGTGACGGGGTCCACCACCATTCCACTTTCGAACTTCTTGACCTTGGTCACCTCGAGCGCCTGCTGCTCGGGGGTCATGTTCTTGTGGATGACACCGATGCCGCCCTCTTGCGCCATGGCGATGGCGGTGCGCGACTCCGTCACCGTGTCCATCGCCGCCGACAGGAGCGGGATGTTCAGGCGAAGGTTGCGCGTGAGGCGGGTCGACAGGTCCGCATCCTTGGGGACAACCGAACTTTCGGCGGGCACCAGGAGGACGTCATCGAAGGTGAGTGCGAGCCGGATCTCGGGGTTCAACATGGGCGGCGCTCCCGGGGCGAAGGGCCCACGAGGCACCAGCGCCCCGAGGGTGCGGTTCCATACGAGGTACGTTGTCCCCACGCAACCTGGAAGGGTGGACTTTTTGACGCCCGTTCACTCGCACTTCAAGCGATAATCCGACCGGGCTTTTCACTCACGTCTCAGGAACCGGGCTTTGACGGAATCGAATCAGGCGGCGGTCGGGTTGGTCGTGAAGCTGCCATTCGCGACGCCGGAGGAGTTCCTGGCGAAGTACGGCGGCAACGTCACCCGGGGTGGCATCTACCTGCGCGCTCGCGCGGTGAAGCCTCCGGGGACGGCCGTCACGCTGGACCTTCGGCTGGCGAGCGGCGAGCGGCTCATCCACGCGCAGGCCGTGGTCCACTTCGTCACCGGGCAGGGAGGCCAGGGCGTGGTGGGCATGGGCCTGCGCTTCCTGGGGATGGACCCCCAGACGCGCCGCTTCCTCGACTCGGCGGTCGCCGCCCTGCCCCACGCCCAGTCGGACGCGCCCCCGGTCCCCACGGGCGTGGGTGCTCCGGACTACACCGTCCCACCTCCGCCACGGCAGGCGAATCCCCAGGTCGTCGCCGCCCAGGTCGCCCCCCCTCCGGGCGGAGTCGCCCCGGTGCCCGCGACGATGATGTCGGACGCGGCGTTGGACCTGAACACGGCGGAGCCCAAGCGCGCGGGTGTGGTGATTGGCATCGACCTGGGCACGACGAACTCGTGTGCCGCCTATGTGCGCAACGGCAAGCCCGGGGTGCTCAACAGCCGCGAGGGCCACAACACGGTGCCCTCCATCATCGCCGTCAACACGCGCGGCAAGCTGGTGGTGGGCCACCCCGCCAAGGGGCAGATGCTCACCAACCCCCGGCACACGGTGTACGGCGCCAAGCGCCTGGTGGGGCGCGCGTACGAGTCCGCCATCGTCGGGTCCATCAAGGACAAGTTCCACTACGAGATCACCGCGGGAGAGAACGGTGACGCGGGCGTGAAGCTGTCGGACCGCGTCTACACGCTCCAGCAGATCTCCGCGCTCATCCTGCGCGAGGTGCGCGAAGTCGCCCAGAACCAGCTGGGCCAGCCCGTGTCCCGCGCCGTCATCACCGTCCCGGCGTACTACAACGACAACCAGCGCCACGCGGTGCGCGAGGCCGGCAAGCTCGCGGGGCTCTACGTCGAGCGCATCCTCAACGAGCCCACCGCCGCGGCGCTCGCGTACGGCTACGGCCGCAAGCTCAACCAGCGCGTGCTGGTGTACGACCTGGGCGGTGGCACGTTCGACGCGTCCGTGCTGGAGCTGGCCGACAACGTCTACGAGGTCATCTCCACCGGCGGCGACACCTTCCTGGGTGGCATCGACTTCGACAACGCCATCGTCGCGTACCTGCTGGAGGAGTTTCAGAAGAAGACGGGCCGGGCCTTCCAGGGCGACCGGGTGGCCATGCAGCGCATCAACGACGCGGCGGAGCGCGCGAAGTGCGCGCTGTCGGAGCGCTCGGAGATGCGGGTGCATGTGGCCTTCGTCACGATGATCGAGGACAAGCCGTACGACCTGGACGTCACGCTCACGCGGCAGAAGCTCATCGAACTCACCGAGGGCCTCGTCGACCGCACCGTCCAGGTCTGCGAGGAGGTCCTCCGGGTGAAGAACCTGGGCCCCAAGGACATCGACGAGGTCATCCTCGTCGGAGGCCAGAGTCGCTTCCCGCTGGTGCACGAGAAGATCACCCGCTTCTTCGGCAAGCCTCCGAGCAAGGGCGTCCACCCCGACGAAGCGGTGGCCCTGGGGGCCGCGCTCCTGGCGCACAGCCTGGGGCAGCTGGAAGGCGTGGTGCTCATCGACGTGCTCCCCATGGCCATTGGCGTGGGCCTGCCCGGTGGACGCTTCAAGCCCGTGCTGGAGCGCAACACCTCGCTGCCCTCCACCAAGAGCTACACCCTCTCCACGCACCGCGACGGCCAGACGGAGCTGGAGCTCACCGTGTTCCAGGGCGACTCCGACAAGGCGTCCGACAACGAGTACCTGGGCACGCTGAAGCTCGCGGGACTGCCCAAGCTCCCGCGTGGCGCCGTGCAGGTGTCCGTGACGTTCGAGGTGAACAACGAGTCACTGTTGAAGGTCACCGCGCGCGAGTCCTCCTCCGGGCGCGAGGTGACGAGCACCTTCTCCACGCGCGACACGCCCGACGCCGTGAAGGCGAAGCTCGCCCAGTTGGACGCCGAAGGAACGGCCGCCGCGGCACAGGCGACGGGCTCCACGCCGACGCGCACCGTGAGCACGACGGGAACAGGCACCGCCAGTCCGGCGCCGATGAGGGCTCCTGCGGGCGTGACAACTACCTCGGCCCCACGAATCGCTCCTCCGAAGGTCACAGCCGCGCCGCAATCCAACGTCCACGCGGTACCGGCCTTGGTGAGCGCGAAGTCGCGAGGCTTCGTGCGATGGCTCAAAGGCTTGTTCGGTAGGGCCTGAGTCTCGATTTCTTGCTGAGAGTGGATCAGTCGTCCTTCCACTTTCACGCTGGGAATGAAGATGCATGTGGGTAGTCGTTGAGGCCCGCGATTGTCGGCCTCGCCTGTTATTAAGCCGCCGGCCGCAATCAGCCCGGACGAGCTCCACACCCCATGCATGCTCCCTTTCGAATCCTCAATGACGCCCTCCGTGTGCGCGCAGTCGGAGAGTCGTCGCGGCAGCCGCTCTACACCTTCCTCGGAGAGTCGGACGGCGACGAAGCCGCGCTGACCGCACCCGAGCTGGAGCGCCAGGCACGTCGCATCGCCGCCGCGCTGCAAGCGCGTGGGGCCGTGGGCCAGCGAGTGCTGCTGCTCTATCCGCCGGGGCTCGACTACCTCGCGGGTTTCTTTGGCTGCTTGTATGCGGGCGCGGTGGCGGTGCCCGCCTATCCGCCGGACCCGACGCGGCTCGAGCGCACCCTTCCCCGCTTGCGCGCCATCATCCAGGACGCGGAGGCGACGGTGGTACTCACCACGTCGGGCATCCTGGGCCTGGCGGACTTCGTCTTCGAACAGGCGCCGGACTTCCGAGCGCTTCAGTGGTTGTCCACGGATGACCTGCCCGTGGGCGGCGAGGACGCGTGGCGCGAGCCCGACCTTGGCTCCGACACGCTGGCGTTCCTCCAGTACACGTCGGGCTCCACGGGGACGCCCAAGGGCGTGATGCTGTCCCACGCCAACCTGCTGCACAACCTGGGGCTCATCTCCGGTGCGTTCCAGGTGCGCCGCGACAGCGTGGGCGTCATCTGGCTGCCGCCGTACCACGACATGGGGCTGATTGGCGGCATCCTCCAGCCGCTGTTCGGCGGCTTCTCCGTGGCGTTGATGTCACCGATGTCCTTCCTCCAGCGTCCCATGCGCTGGCTGGAGGCCGTGTCCCGCTTCCGGGGCACCGTCAGTGGAGGCCCGAACTTCGCCTTCGAGTTGTGCGCGCGTCGCGCCACCTCCGAGGATGTGAAGGCGCTCGACTTGAGTTCGTGGGAAGTGGCGTTCTGCGGAGCGGAGCCCATTCGAGCCGCGACGTTGGACCGCTTCGCGGAGGTGTTCGCTCCGGCGGGCTTCCGTCGCGAGGCGTTCTATCCCTGCTATGGGCTGGCCGAGGGCACGCTCATCGTCACCGGTGAGCAGAAGGGCCGCGTTCCTCGCGTGCACGTGCTCGACGAGGCTTCGCTGTCTCGTGGCACCGCTGTCCTCGCATCTCCGGAGACCCCGGGCGTCCGCGCGCATGTGAGCTGCGGTGCGACGCTGGCCGAGCAGCGGCTGCTCATCGTCGATCCCGAGACGAAGGTGCAGCGGGCTCCGGGTGAAGTGGGCGAAATCTGGGTGTCCGGCGGCAGTGTGGCGCTGGGCTACTGGCACAAGCCCGAGCAGTCGCAGGAGACGTTCCAGGCACGCCCCGTGGGCGCCGAGGACGGACCTGCCTATCTGCGCACGGGGGACCTGGGACTGCTCCTCGATGACGGGCAGCTCATCGTCACCGGGCGTCGCAAGGACCTCATCATCCTGCGGGGTAGGAACCTGTACCCGCAGGACGTGGAGGCCGTGGTGGAGCGCGCGCATCGGCGCGTGCGGCCCGGTGGCGTGGCGGCCTTCGGAATCGAGACGCCGGAGGGTGAGGCCCTCGCGGTGGTCGCGGAGGTAGCGCGCGAGCTTGCGGAGTCGGGAGACACCGAGGCGCTGACCGCCGTGGCGGACTCGGTGCGGCAGGGCATTGCCCGTGAGCTGGAGGTCCAACCCAGGACGGTGGCACTGCTTCCGCCCGGCTCCATCCCGAAGACGTCGAGCGGGAAGATCCAGCGCTTCGCCTGCCGGGCGGGCCTGGCCTCGGGCGAGCTGCCCGTGCTGTGGCGCTCGGACCTGAACCTCGGGGGCGCACCTGGGACGACTCGGGATGCAACCGCTGGGGTCGTTGAGAGGGAGCCTCGAGCAACCGGGTCGTCGCTGCTGGGCACCGCTTCGTCCGTGAACGTTGGTGGGACCGCGGACGCTCAGTCCGGCACCGCGTCGACGATGGGCGTCGGCGTGGCCGCACAGTCCGGAACCGCATCGACGGTGGGCGTCGGCGTGGCCACTCAGCCCGGCACGGCATCGACGGTGGGTGTCGGTGTGGCCGCTCAGTCCGGCACCGCGCCGTCCGCGAGCGCCGACGTGGCGGTTTCCGCTGGCGCGCTCGTGGAACCATCCGCGAGGACTTCGGGCTTGTCCTCCGCGGAGCTGGAGCGCGCGCTTCGCGAGGAACTCTCCGCCGTACTGGGTGCCTCCGCTGGCACCGTGGACCTGGATGCTCCGTTGACCCGACTGGGGATGGACTCCCTGGGCGCGGCCGACCTTCAGGTGCGCATCGAGAAGCGCCTGGGCGCGCGCATCTCCGCCGCCACGCTGCTTCAGGACGTCAGCCTCCGGGGCCTCATCAGAGAGGTTTCGACGGGGGCCCAGGGCTCGCTCGCACCGCGTTCCGGTCCGGTGGCGCGGGGCAGCGCGAACACAGGGCCCCTGCCGGCCTCCTTCGCGCAGCAGCGACTCTGGTTCATCCAACAGCTCGAACCGGCCTCGACCGCCTACCACATCCCCCTCGCCTTCACGTTGCGGGGACACCTGGACACGGCCGCGCTGGAGCGCGCGCTGAACGAACTGGTCCGTCGCCACGACGTGCTGCGGACCACGCTCACCTCGAAGGACGGTGAGCTGCTCCAGCACGTCCACGCACCGACGCCCGTGGCCATCGAGCGAGTCGTCACTGACGCCGATGACCTCGCGGACCGCGCCTCCGTGCTGGATGCCGTGGCCGTACGAGATGGCCAACGTCCCATGGACCCGGCGACGGGTCCGCTGCTTCGCTTCAGCCTCGTGTGCTTCGCGGCCGAGGACCATGCCCTCGTCGTCTCCGTACACCACCTGGTGGCCGACGGCTGGACCGTGGGCCTGATGGCGCGCGAGCTGGCCACCCTCTACGGGGCCTTCAGCGCGGGACAACCTTCGCCCCTGTCCGAGCCGGCGCTCCAGTACGGAGACTTCGCCGCGTGGCAGCGTGAACACCTCACGCCCCAGGCACTCCGGAAGGAGCTGACGTGGTGGAAGCAGGCGCTCGCGGAGGCCCCCTCTCTGCTCGCCCTTCCCACCGACAGACCTCGGCCGCAGCGCCTCTCGTTCCACGGTGCGCGCCGCTCGCGGCTGTTGCCCGCGGCGCTGATGGCGCAGTTCCATGCCTTGGGCCGACGTGAAGGCGTCACGCCGTTCATGAGCGTGGTCGCCGCGCTGTCCACCGTGCTGCATCGCTGGAGCGGACAGGCCGACTTCGTGCTCGGCTCCGCCATCTCCGGCCGCGAGGTCCCCGGCATTCGCGGGCTGATGGGCGACTGCACCAACTTCATCCCTCTGCGCGTACGGCTCCCGTCCGAGTCCACCGTGACGGGGCTGCTCGCGGCGGTGAAGCAGAGCACCCTGGGCGCGCTGGCCCACGGGCATTGCCCGTTCGACCACGTGCTCGCGGCCGTGCAGCCCGGTTCGCAGCGGCGCGAGCTGTACAACGTCGCCTTCGTCCTCGACGACTACGACATTCCGCGCGACCTGGCCGTCGGCAACGGCCTGACGCTGGGCGTGTCGCTGCTGGACAACCGCACCACCGAGCTGGACCTGACGTTCGAGGCCGCGCACGGGCCCGACGGCCTGCTCATCGGCTGCAAGTACGCGTCGGACCTCTTCGATGCGGAGACCATCGACCGGCTGCTCGGCCACCTCGAAGTGGTGGTGGGCGGCATGGTGGACGCTCCCGGCCAGCGCATCGCCGAGCTGCCCTTGATGACAGAGGCCGAGCGTCAGCACGTGCTGCACGCCTGGAACCCCCGCACCGAGTCGCCGAGCGACAGCACGCTGGTGGAGCGCTTCGAGGCGCAGGTGGACCGCACGCCGGACGCCGTCGCAGCCACGTTCGAGTCCAGTCACCTGACGTACCGCGATCTGGATTCACGCGCGAACCGGCTGGCCCAGGTGCTGCTGCGCCATGGCGTGGGCCCCGACGTCCTCGTCGGAGTGTGCCTGGAGCGCGGGCTGGACCTCGTCGTGGCCCTGATCGGCATCCTCAAGGCTGGCGGTGCGTACCTGCCGCTGGACCCGTCGTATCCCCGGGAGAACCTCGCGTTCATGCTGGAGGACGCGCAGGCCCCCGTCCTCATCACGCAGACCTCGCTGGAGGACCGCGTGCCCGCGCCCGGTGCCGCCGTGGTGCGTCTGGACACCGAGCCGTCCGACTCCACCCCCGCGCCTCGCCCGCCGCGCTGCAACGCCCCGAGCGACCTCGCCTACGTCATCTACACCTCCGGCTCCACGGGGCGCCCCAAGGGCGTGATGGTGCGGCACGACAACGTCGTGCGCCTCTTCACCGCCACCGACGCGTGGTTCCAATTCGGACCCGAGGACGTGTGGACGCTGTTCCATTCCTACGCGTTCGACTTCTCAGTGTGGGAACTCTGGGGCGCGCTGCTCTACGGCGGCCGGCTGGTGGTGGTGCCGTACTGGGTGAGCCGCTCTCCCGAGGCCTTCCATCGGCTGCTCGCGGACGAGCGCGTCACCGTCCTCAACCAGACGCCCACCGCGTTCCGCCAGCTCATCCATGCCGAGCAACAGGCCGCCGCGCGCGGGCCGCTCCCCACGCTGTCCCTGCGCTACGTGGTCTTCGGCGGTGAAGCGCTGGACATGGCCGCGCTGCGTCCGTGGTTCGAGCGGCACGGAGACGCGCGCCCGACGCTCGTCAACATGTACGGCATCACCGAGACGACGGTCCACGTCACCTACCGTCCCGTGCGGATGGAGGACGTGGAGCGCCCCTGGTCCAGCGTGATTGGCGCGCCGATTCCGGACCTTCAAATCTACCTGCTGGATGCGCTCGGCCAGCCCGTGCCCGTGGGCGTCCCGGGAGAAATCCACGTCGGTGGTGCAGGTGTGGCCCGTGGCTACCTGCGGCGTCCCGAGCTGACCTCCGCGCGCTTCGTGGAAGACCGCTTCGGCCCCGTACGCGGACGCAGGCTGTACCGCGCGGGAGACCTGGCGCGACGCCTGGCCAATGGAGACTTGGAGTACCTGGGCCGCATCGACAACCAGGTGAAGATTCGCGGCTTCCGCATCGAGCTGGGGGAGATCGAATCGGCGTTGAGCACGCATCCCTCGGTGCGAGAGACCGTGGTGATGGCCCGCGAGGACTCGCCGGGAGACAAGCGCCTGGCGGCGTACGTCGTCCTCGGGGACCTGGACACGTCGGGCACCGTGGAGCAGACGGCGCAGTGGAAGGCCGTCTACGACGAGACCTACGCCCAGGGGGAGCGCAGCGAGGACCCCACCTTCGACATCTCCGGCTGGAATGACAGCTACACCGGTGGGCCGCTCCCCGCGCCGCAGATGCGCGAGTGGGTGGACACCACGGTGCGGCAGATCCTCGCCCTGCGTCCTCGCCGGGTGCTGGAGCTGGGCTGCGGCACGGGCCTCCTGCTGTACCGGCTGGCGCCTCGGTGCGAGGCGTACTGGGGCGTGGACTTCGCCCGGCCCGCGTTGGATCGCATCGAGCAGCAGAAGGAACGACTGGGCGACTCCCTTCGCTCCGTCTCCCTGCTGCATCGAAGCGTGGATGACCTGTCCGGCATCGAGCCCCACTCGTTCGACACCGTCATCCTGAACTCCGTCATCCAGTACTTCCCGAGCGGCGACTACCTGCTCCAGGTCCTGAGCGGAGCGGTGAAGGTGCTCAAGCCCGGGGGCCGCATCTTCCTGGGCGACGTGCGCAACCTGGAGCTGTTGGAGTCCTTCCGTGCCTCGGTGCGCCTGCATCGCGCTCCGCCCAACCTGTCGACGCCGCAGCTCCAATACCGCGTGCAGCGAGACGTGCTGGCCGAGGAGGAGCTGGTCCTCTCGCCTACGTACTTCACCTCGCTGCCCGCGCGGGTGCCGGGCATCTCCCGAGTGGAGGTCCTGCCCAAACACGGTCGCTACGACAACGAGCTGAGCCGCTTCCGCTACGAGGTCATCCTCCACGTGGGCGAGGCCACCGCGGCCTCGCGTCCTGACTGGGTGGATGGAAGCAACCTGTTGCTGGAGACCCTGCGCCAGAAGCTCGAAGCCCAGCCTTCGATGCTGGCCGTGCGCGGCCTGCCCAACGCCCGAGTGCTCGATGACACGCGCCTGGTCACGCTGCTCTCCGGCTCCGGCCGGCCGCCGCACGTGGGCGCGCTGCGCGAAGTGCTCCGCGACTGGCCCGGCTCACGAGGCGTGGAGCCGGAGGACCTCTATGCCCTGGGCGGAATGATCGGCTACGACGTCCGGGTGAGCTGGGCCGGCGCGCATGCGGACGGCGCCCTGGACGTGGTGTTCTCACGCCCCGGCGAGGCCTCTCGACTCGACCTCACCCCGGAGGCAGCTGGAGATCTCACGCCCGTGTCGCGACTCGCGAACGACCCGTTGCGCGGGGCCCGGAGTGCTCGCGAAGTGGCGCGCATCCGGCAGTCGCTCATGGAGCGTTTGCCGCCGCACATGGTGCCATCGGCCTTCGTCGTGCTGCCGTCGCTGCCGCTGACTCCCAGTGGCAAGGTGAACCGTGGCGCGCTGCCTGCTCCGGAAGCGGACCGCTCCGTCATCGAGGACGAATACCTCGCGCCGAGAAACCCCACCGAGGAGGCCATCGCTCGCATCTTCTCCGAGGTGCTGGGGCACTCCCGCGTGGGTGCCCGGGATGACTTCTTCGCGCTCGGCGGACACTCGCTGCTGGCCACGCAGGTGGTGACGCGGCTGCGCGCTCAGCTCGGCGTCTCGTTGTCCCTTCGCACCCTCTTCGAAGCGCCCACCGTCGAACGGCTCTCCGAGCGCATCGCTCCGCTACAAGGCTCGGCTCCGACACCGAGCGAGAGCGTGCCCCTGGAGCGCCTGACTCGCTCCGGAACGGTGGACGCGCTCGCCGTGTCCTTCGCGCAGCAGCGCCTCTGGTTCCTGGAGCAGCTCCAGCCCGGACAGGCCGCGTACAACATCCCCGTGGCCCTGCGGCTGACGGGACGACTCGACGTCGAGTCCCTGCGTCGGACCTTCGCGGAGGTCGTCCGTCGGCACGAGCCCCTGCGGACGACGTTCACCTCGCGCGATGGCCAGCCCGTGCAGCTCATCCATCCGGCGCCCGAGGCCTGGCCCCTGACGGTCGCGGACCTGAGCACCCTGGAGTCCTCCGCGCGCGAGGCCGCCGTGGAGCACCGTGTCTCCGAGGAGGCGCACCACGCGTTCGACCTGGAGCACGGCCCCCTGCTGCGCACGGCGCTGCTCCGACTGGGAGCCGAGGAGCACCTGCTCCTGCTGTGCATGCACCACATCGTCTCCGACGGCTGGTCCATGGGCGTGCTCGTGCGCGAGGTCGCCATGCTCTATGCGGCCGTCTCCTCGGGCCGCGCGGCCTCCCTCCCCACACTCCCGGTCCAGTACGCCGACTACGCGGCCTGGCAGCGGCGCGTGCTGGAGAACGAGACCGAGAACACCCAGCTCGAAGCCTGGCGCTCGCACGTCCAGGGGACCCCCGTCCTCGAGCTGCCGACGGACTTCCCGCGTCCCGCCGTGCGCGGCTCGCGCGGCGCGACAGAGTTCTTCACCGTGCCGGGTGACCTGGTCTCCCAGTTGGAGAAGCTGGGCCAGTCCGAGGGCGCCACGCTCTTCATGGTGCTGCTCGCCACCTGGCAGACCCTGCTCGCGCGGTACTCCGGCCAGACGGACTTCTGCGTGGGCACTCCCGTGGCCCATCGCACGCGTCCGGAGCTGGAGGGGCTGATTGGCTTCTTCGTCAACACGCTCGCGCTGCGGGCACAGCTCGCGGGCGACCCGACTTTCGTGGAGCTGGTGGGCCGGGTGCGCGAGGAGTCCCTCGCGGCCTTCGCTCATCAGGACGTGCCTTTCGATCGACTCGTCGAGGCCCTGGGCGGAGAGCGCGACCTGTCGCGCACGCCCGTGTTCCAGTCGGTGTTCGTGCTCCAGAACGCTCCGCTGCAGCCTCCAGCGCTGCCGGGCCTGAGCGTGGACCTCCTGCGGACGGCGACGACCACCTCCAAGTTCGACGTCACCGTTTCGCTGATGGAGCGCTCGGGCGCCCTGGAGGGACAGCTCGAGTACAGCCTGGACCTCTTCACCCCGGACACCGCGCGGCGACTGGTCGACCACTTCCAGCGCTTGCTGCGCGGCGTGGTGGAAGACGCGCGACGCCGGCTCTCCGCACTGCCGCTGATGTCCGAGGCCGAGCGACACCAGGTGCTCGTCTCCTGGAATGACACCCGCGCCGAGTACCCGTCCGAGACCACGCTCCACGAGCGCATCTCCGTGCACGCGCGGGCCAGACCCGACGCCGTGGCAGTGGTTCACCAGGGCCACGGGCTCAGCTACGCGGAACTCGAGGCACGCTCCAACCAGCTCGCGCGCCACCTCCTGGCCCGGGGACTGGGGTCGGAGCCTCGCGTGGGCCTGCTCCTGCCGCGAAGCACGGAGCTCGTGGTCGCCATGCTCGGTGTCGTGAAGGCTGGTGGCAGCTACGTGCCCCTGGATCCGGCGTGGCCCGAGCAACGACTCGCCTTCGTCATCGCGGATGCCGGCCTCTCCACGGTGCTCACGCTGGAGGCTGTCGCCTCGGTGCTCCCGTCCGTCGCGCCTTCGCGCGTGTGCCTGGACTCCGAGTGGGCGCACATCGCGCGCCAGTCGACAGACGAAGTGACGATCTCGACGAGCCCGGACCAGCTCGCCTACGTCACGTACACCTCTGGATCGACGGGCATGCCCAAGGGCGTGGCCGTCACCCACCGGGCCGTGCTGCGTCTGGCGTCCGGCCTGAGCCTCGCCACCGGACCCGAGGACGTCGTCCTCCAGATTTGTGCGCCCACGTTCGACCCGCTCGCCCTGGAGGTCTGGACCACGCTGCTGTCCGGCGCACGGCTCGTCGTGTACCCGGCTCAAATGCCCGAGGTGACAGAACTCGCACGCATCCTCGTCGAGGAGCGAGTGACCGCCGCCTTGCTGCCCACCGCGTTGTTCGACGTGATGCAGCAGCATCAACCGGAGGCCCTGGCCCAGGTGCCTTGGCTGATCGTGGGTGGAGACGTGCTGCCCGTGCCCCGGGCGCGGGAACGACTGGCCCAGGGCCGCTCGCTCATCAACGCCTATGGCCCCACGGAAGTCTCCGTCGCCACCACGCAGCACCCCCTCAACCCGGGTGACACGCTGGGCGACTCGATTCCCATCGGTCGCCCCCTGGCCAACACCCACGTCTACGTCGTGGACCCGAGCCTTCGGCCCGTGCCCGTGGGTGTTCCGGGCGAGCTGCTCATCGGTGGAGCGGGACTCGCTCGGGGCTACCAGGGCCAGCCCGCGCTCACCGCCGAGCGCTTCGTCCCGAATCCCTTCGCCTCCACGCCCGGCGAGCGGCTGTACCGCTCGGGAGACCGCGTGCGCTGGCGTCCGGACGGCACCCTCGAGTTCCTGGGGCGCATCGACTTCCAGGTGAAGGTGCGTGGCTTCCGCATCGAGCTGGGTGAGGTGGAGTCCGCCCTGCGCGCGCACGCCGAGGTCGGTGAGGCCATCGCGGTGGTCCGTGAGGACGTTCCGGGTGACAAGCGACTGGTGGCCTATGTCTCGCCGGCCACCGTGGACACGGAGTCGCTTCGCGCCCACCTGCGCCAGCGCCTCCCTGAGTACATGGTGCCGAGCGCGTTCGTCGCGCTGGAGTCGTTGCCCCAGACGTCCCACGGCAAGGTGGACCGCAAGGCCCTGCCAGTCCCGGACTTCGCTGCGGGAGCCTCCAGCTTCGAGGCCCCCCAGACGGAGCTCCAGCGTCAGCTCGCGGACGTGTTCCGCGAAGTGCTGCGCGTGGAGCGTGTGGGCCTGCATGACGACTTCTTCCTGCTGGGCGGGCACTCGCTGCTCGCCACGCAGGTGGTGACGCGACTGCGTGCGCGGCTGGGGAGCACGCTGTCGCTGCGCGCGTTCTTCGAGGCGCCCACCGTGGCGCGACTCGCGGAGCGACTCGAAGCCTCGCTCGCGGCGTCCGCCTCCGAGCTGCCGCCCCTGGTCGCCCTGCCCCGCGCTCCAGAGGGAATGGAGCTGTCCTTCGCCCAGCAGCGACTGTGGTTCATGGACCAGCTCCAGCCGGGACTCGTCGCGTTCAACATGCCCGCCGCGCTGCGACTGCGTGGGACGCTCCAGGTGGACGTGCTGCGCCGTGCCTTCCAGGAGGTCGCCCGTCGTCACGAGACGCTGCGCACCACCTTCACGTCCCGCGAGGGGCGGCCCGTGCAGTACGTCCATCCCGCGCCCGAGACCTGGGCGCTGCGAATCGAGGACCTGAGCGCGCTGGAGCCTTCCGCGCGCGAGGCCACGGCCGCGCGCCGCATCAGCGAAGAGGCACACCGTCCCTTCGACCTGGAGCGCGGCCCATTGCTGCGCACCGCGCTGCTGAAGCTCGGGGAGCAGGAGCACGTCCTGCTGCTGTGCATGCACCACATCATCTCGGACGGCTGGTCCGTGGACGTGCTGGTGCGCGAAGTCGCCGAGGTCCACACCGCGCTCCTGGAGAACAAGAGCGCGGCGCTCCCGGAGCTGCCGGTGCAGTACGCCGACTACGCGGCGTGGCAGCGGCGAGTGATGGAAGACCGCGCGGTGAGCGCGCAAGTCGACTGGTGGCGCTCGCGGCTCCAGGAGGCTCCCGTGCTGGAGCTTCCCACGGACCATGCACGTCCCGTGTCCCGCAGCTTCCGGGGCGCCATGCACTCCTTCTCGTTGCCCGCGGAGCTGGTGTCGGCCCTGGGGGTCGTCGGTCGCGAACAGAGCGCGACGCTGTTCATGGTGCTGCTGACCGGCTGGCAGGCGTTGCTGGCGCGGTACTCGGGGCAGCGCGACTTCACCACGGGGACCACGGTGGGTCACCGCGAACGGCCGGAGCTGGAGGGGTTGATCGGCTTCTTCGTCAACACCGTCCCACTGCGGTTCCAGTGGGACGAGGACCCCACCGTGGCCACCATGGTGCGGCAGGTGAAGGAAGTCGCCCTGGCGGCCTTCTCTCATCAGGACGCGCCGTTCGACCGGGTGGTGGAAGCCCTCGGCGGGGAGCGAGACCTCTCGCGCACGCCGCTGTTCCAGACCCTCTTCGTGCTCCAGAACACGCCGATGCGGGCGCCGTCGCTCACGGGCATGCAGGTGGACCTGCTTCCGTGCACGACAGACACGGCGCGCTACGACCTCACGCTCTCCCTGATGGAGCGGGAGGGCGCGCTGGAGGGACAGCTCGAATACAGCACCGACCTCTTCACCGAAGCGACGATCCACCGGATGGCGGAGCACCTGCGCGTGGTGCTCCAGGCGGTGGCTCGCGGAAGTCTGGAGCAGCGCCTCAGTCAGCTGCCCCTGATGACCGAAGCCGAGCGTCATCAACTGCTGCGCGACTGGAACGACACGCGGGTGGAGCTGCCCGCCGTGGCGACGATTCCCGCGCTGTTCTCCTCGCAGGTCGCCCGCACGCCGTCGGCCGTGGCCGTGGAGCATGACGGTCGGACGCTCACGTACTCGCAGATCGACGAGCGGTCCAACCAGCTCGCGCACCACCTGCGCACCCTGGGCCTGGGCGCCGAGTCGCGCGTGGGCGTGTGCCTCCACCGGGGACTGGAGATGGTGGTGGGGGTGCTCGGCATCCTCAAGGCCGGGGGTTGCTACGTGCCCCTGGACCCATCGTACCCGGCGCATCGGCTCGCGTTCCTGTTCGAGGACTCGGGCGTGGCGGCGGTGCTCACGCAGGCGTCGCTGGAGGACGAACTCCCCTCGGGCTCGCAGCCCCTGGTGAGCCTGGACTCCGAATGGAGCGTCATCGCGCGGCAGCCCACGCACGCGGTGAACGCGGACATCGGACCGGACCAGCTCGCGTACGTCACGTACACCTCCGGCTCCACGGGAACGCCCAAGGGCGTGGCCATTCCACACCGAGGCGTGGTGCGCCTGCTGACCGGTGCGCGCTTCGTCGACCTGGGCCCCAAGGAAGTGGTGCTCCAGCTCGCGCCGCTGGCGTTCGACGCGTCCACCCTGGAGCTGTGGGGCGCGTTGCTGCATGGCGGACGGCTGGTCATCTACCCGCACGCGACGACGGACCTGGAGGAGCTGGGCCAGGCGCTCGTGCGGCACGAGGTGTCGCTCCTCTGGTTGACGGCCGCGCTGTTCGACCAGATGCAGCAGCACCAGCCGGAGGCCCTGGCCCGGGTTCCGCAGCTCCTCGCGGGCGGCGATGTGTTGCCCGCGCCACGGGTGCGCGAGCGACTGGCCAGTGGCCGGGGTCTGGTGAACGGCTACGGCCCCACCGAGGGGACCACCTTCACCGCCTGCCACCGGATGTCACCGGGTGACGAGGTGGGGACCTCCGTCTCCATCGGTCGGCCCATCGGCAATACCCAGGTCTTCGTCCTCGACGACGCTCTTCAGCCCGTGCCCGTCGGTGTCCCGGGTGAGCTGTTCATCGGCGGAGACGGTCTGGCCCGGGGCTACCTGGGGCAGCCCGCTCTCACCGCGGAGCGCTTCGTTCCTCATCCGTTCTCCTCCACGCCGGGCGCTCGGCTGTACCGCTCCGGAGACCGGGTGCGGTGGACAGAGGACGGCACGCTCCGCTTCCTGGGCCGCACGGACTTCCAGGTGAAGGTGCGGGGCTTCCGCATCGAGCCGGGCGAGGTCGAAGCCTCGCTGCGCACCCATCCGGGGGTGCTCGAAGCCACGGTGGTGGTGCGCGAGGACACACCGGGCGACAAGCGCCTGGTGGCGTACGTGGTGCCCGCGACGCTGGAGAGCGGCGCCCTGCGTGAGCACCTGCGTCGTCAGTTGCCGGAGTACATGGTGCCGACGGCGTTCGTCGCGCTCGACGCCCTGCCCCTGTCCCCCAACGGCAAGGTGGACCGCAAGGCGCTGCCGACGCCGGAAGTGTCCTCGTCCTCGCCTGTCTCCGAGGATGCCCTTCCCCTCCTCCAGCAGCAGCTCGCGGCCCTGTTCCGCGAGGTGCTGAAGGTGGACCGGGTGGGTCCGGACGACGACTTCTTCGAGCTGGGTGGCCACTCCCTGCTGGCCACGCAGTTGGTGACACGGGTGCGCGCGCGGCTCGACGTGGACCTGCCGCTGCGCGTGTTGTTCGAGGCCCCCACGCTGGCGGGGCTGGCGCAGCGAATCGAGGCGCTCATGCTGCACGCCTCGCGCACGGCGATGCCGCCGCTGCTGACGGTGGCCCGTGACGAGGCGATGCCCCTGTCCTTCGCCCAGCAGCGCCTGTGGCTCCTGGAACAGCTCCAGCCGGGCCAGGCCGTCTACAACGTGCCCGTGGCGCTGAAGATGTCCGGCGCGCTCGACGTGGACGTGTTGAGGCAGACCTTCGCCGCGCTGGTCCTCCGGCACGAGGTGCTCCGGACGACCTTCCTCGCCCGTGAAGGCCTTCCGTTCCAGCGCATCCAACCCGCGCCGACGCGCTGGTCCCTGCCCGTGGAGGACCTGAGCACGCTGGCTCCCGCCGCGCGCGAGACCGCGCTCCGCGCTCGGATGGTCGAGGAGGCACATCACCGGTTCGACCTCCAGAACGGTCCAATGCTGCGCACGGTGCTCGTCCGCACTGAGCCCGCCGAGCACGTCCTGTTGCTGTGCATGCACCACATCGTCTCGGACGGCTGGTCCATGGGCGTGCTGGTGCGAGAGGTGGCCGCGCTCTACGAGGCCATCGCCGAGGGCCGTGAGCCCACCTTGCCCGAGCTGCCCGTGCAGTACGCGGACTTCGCGGCGTGGCAGCGGCAGTGGGTGCGCTCCGAGGGCATCCAGGGACAGCTCGAAGCCCTGCGCGCCCGCTTCGTCGGGGCTCCCGCGCTGGAGCTTCCGGCGGACACCGTGCGTCCCACGACGCGGACGATTCGGGGTGGCAGTCACTTCTTCACGCTGCCCCCGGAGCTGGTGGCGGAGCTGGAGAAGCTGGCTCGCGCCGAAGGGGCCACGCTGTTCATGGTCCTGCTCGCCGCGTTCGAGGTGTTGCTGTCGCGCTACTCCGGGCAGCAGGACTTCTGCATCGGAAGCCCGGTGGCCCAGCGCACCCGAGCAGAGCTGGAGCCGCTCATCGGCTTCTTCGTCAACACGCTGGTGCTGCGGGCCCGCGTCGACGGCAACCCGACCTTCACGGAGCTGGTGGCGCGAGTCCGTGAGGAGTCGCTGGCCGCGTACGTCCATCAGGACGTCCCATTCGACCAGCTCGTGGAGTCGCTCGGCGGCGAGCGCGAGGGCCGCAGGTCTCCGCTCATCCAGGTCATGTTCGCGTTGCAGAACGCGCCCATGCAGCCTCCGGCGCTGCCCGGCGTCCGGGTCGACGTGTTGAAGACCGCGACGAACACCGCGCGGCTCGACCTCACGATGTCCCTGATGGAGCAGCAGGACGGCGGACTCGACGGCGCGTTGGAGTTCAGTCTCGACCTGTTCTCCCCTGCTTCCGCCGAGCGGCTGGGCCGACACTTCCGCGTCCTGCTGGAGACCGTGGCCCGCGATGCGAAGAGCCCCATCGGACAGCTTCCGCTGATGGGTGAGGAGGAGCGGCGACAGGTGCTGGTGGAGTTCCAGGGCCGCACGGAGTCCTACCCGCGCGATGTGTCCCTGCACTCGCTCATCGAGGCCCAGGTCCTTCGTTCTCCCAACGCGGAGGCCGTCCGCTTCGAGGACTCCTCCCTCTCCTTCTCCCAGCTCGACTCTCGCGCCAACCAGCTCGCCTGGCACCTGCGCTCTCTCGGTGCTCGTCCCGGCGTCCTCGTCGGTGTCTGCCTGGAGCGCTCGCTGGACCTCGTCGTCGCGCTCCTCGCCGTCCTCAAGTCCGGCGCCGCCTACGTCCCCCTGGACCCGGCCTACCCCCGTGAGCGCCTCGCCGGAATGCTGGAGGACGCGGATGCACCCGTCCTCGTCACCCACGAGCACCTCAAGGCCGTCCTGCCTCCTCACGCCTCTCGCGTGCTGTGCCTGGACTCCGACGCGGCCGCTGTCTCTCGTCAGCCCTCGACGACTCCCTCGCCCCTGGCCGGCGCCGACTCCCTCGCCTACGTCATCTTCACCTCGGGCTCCACCGGCCGCCCCAAGGGCGCCATGAATGCCCACTCCGGCATCGTCAATCGCCTGCTGTGGATGCAGCAGCAGTACGGCCTGTCTCCCGACGACTCCGTCCTTCAGAAGACTCCCTTCTCCTTCGACGTCTCCGTCTGGGAGTTCTTCTGGCCCCTCATGACGGGTGCTCGCCTCGTCCTCGCGAAGCCCGGTGGACACCAGGACCCCGCCTACCTCGTCCGCCTCATCTCCGAGCAGCGCATCTCCACCCTGCACTTCGTCCCCTCCATGCTCCGCGCCTTCCTGGAGGAGCCGGGACTCGAGAAGCTCTCGGGCCTGCGTCGCGTCGTGTGCAGTGGTGAGGCTCTCTCCTCGGAGTTGGTGGCTCGCGCCCACTCGCGCCTGCCCGCCTCCGCGGAAGTCCACAACCTCTACGGCCCCACCGAGGCCGCCGTCGACGTCTCCTTCTTCCACTGCGCTCGCGGCTCCTCCCGCTCCTCCGTCCCCATTGGCAGGCCCGTCGCCAACACCCGCCTCTACGTCCTCGACTCCCAAGGCCAGCCCACTCCCATCGGCGTCCCTGGTGAGCTCTTCATCGGCGGCGTCCAGGTCGGCCTCGGCTACTGGCGCAGGCCCCAGCTCACCGCCGAGCGCTTCCTCCCCGACGCCTTCTCCGACGCTCCCGAGGCCCGCCTCTACCGCACCGGCGACGTCGCTCGCTGGCTGCCGGACGGCACTCTCGAGTACCTCGGCCGCTCCGACTTCCAGGTCAAGCTGCGCGGCTTCCGCATCGAGCTGGGTGACATCGAGGCAGCTCTCCTTTCACACCCCTCCGTCCGCGACGCCGTCGTCCTCGTTCGCGAGGACGTCCCCGGCGACCAGCGCCTCGTCGCCTACGTGGTCCAGGAGTCCGCGTCGTCCGACACGACCGGGCTGAAGGACCACCTGGCGACCCGACTCCCCACCTTCATGGTGCCCTCGGCCTTCGTGAGCCTCCCCGTCTTCCCCCTGTCTCCGAGCGGGAAGCTGGACCGGAAGGCGCTCCCGGCCCCGGTGACACCGACCACGGGAGGAACCACCGCGCCCACGGCACCTGAACGACTCACGCCCTTCCAGCAACGGGTCGCCAGCGCCTTCCGCGAGCTGCTCCGTGTCGAGCACGTGGGGCTGCATGACGACTTCTTCGCGCTCGGCGGACACTCGCTGCTCGCGACCCAGCTCGTCTCTCGCATCCGCACCACGTTCGGCGTCGAACTCCCCGTGCACGCCCTGTTCGACGCGCCCACCGTGGCCCGAGTCACCGAGCTTGTCGAAGAGGGAATGCTCTTCCGCTCGACACCGTCGCAGGTGCCGCCGCTGCGGCCCATTCCTCGCGACGGGGAGCTGCCGCTGTCGTTCGCGCAGCAGCGGCTGTGGCTGCTGGACCAGGTCCAGCCAGGAGGCACCCAGTACAACGTGTCCGGCGCGGTCCGGCTGGAAGGCGCCTTGAATCCCGAGGCGCTGCGGCAGGCGCTGGACGTCCTCGTCTCCCGTCACGAGCCCCTGCGCGCGACCTTCGCGCTCAAGGACGGCCAGCCCACGCAGACGTTCCATCCCCACAAGCCGTGGACCCTGCCGCTCGCCGACCTCACCGACGTCTCGCCTGCGGAGCACGAGGCCGCGGCGCGCAAGTACGCCGCCGAGGAGGCCAGCCAGCCGTTCGACCTGAGCGCCGGGCCGCTCCTGCGCACCGTCCTGGTGAAGCTCGACTCGGAGCTGCACGTACTGGTGCTCGTCATGCACCACATCATCTCGGACGGCTGGTCCCTGGCGGTGATGGTGCGCGAGGTGGCGTTGGCCTACGAGGCCTTCTCCGCGCAGAAGGCTCCGGCGCTGTCTCCGCTGCCGGTGCAGTACGTCGACTTCGCGGCGTGGCAGCGCCAGTGGCTCCAGGGCGACACGCTCGCCAGGGAAGTCGCCTGGTGGAAGCAGCGACTCGAAGGCGCGCCTCACGTCCTCGATCTGCCCACCGACCTGCCGCGTCCCGCGCTGCGCACGCCGCGGGGGGCCTCGCACGCCATCCAGCTTCCTCGTGAGCTGGTGAATCGCGTCGTTTCCCTCGGACGGCAGGCAGGGGCCACGCCCTTCATGACCTTGCTGGCCGCGTGGCAGACGCTGCTCTCGCGCTACAGCCGGCAGGATGAGCTGCTCGTCGGCTCGCCCATCGCGGGCCGCCGCCATGGCGAACTGGAGGGACTGGTCGGGTTCTTCGTCAACACGTTGGTGCTGCGCGCACGGGTGCGTCCGGAGGACTCATTCCGCGCATTGCTCGCCCAGGTGCGTGAGACGACCCTCGCGGCGTATGAGCACCAGGACCTGCCCTTCGAGCGGCTCGTCGAGGAACTCCAGCCCCAGCGAGACCTGGGACGCACGCCGCTGGTGCAGGTGGTCTTCGCGCTCCAGAACACGCCCGCCACGACGATGAACGTGCCCGGCCTGACGTTGCGCCAGCTCGACGTGGACAACGACACCGCGCGCTTCGACCTCGGCCTCGTCCTCGTGGAAGAGGCGGACGGGCTGCGCGGCGTCATCGAGTACAGCACGGAGCTGTTCACCGCGCCCACGGTGGCACGCCTCGCGAGCCACCTGCGAAACCTGCTCGAAGCCGTGGTGGCGACTCCGGACCGTGCGCTGGGGACGCTGGACCTGCTCTCGTCGGACGAGCGCCGTCAGCTCGTGGTCGACTGGAGTGACACCGTGCGGCCCTTCCCGGCGGATGCCACGTTCGTGGACGGGTTCTCGCGACAGGCGAACCTGCGCCCCGATGCCATCGCCCTGGAGTCCGGCGAACAGAAGCTGACGTACAGGGAGCTGGAGGCACGGGCCAACCGCCTCGCGCACCTGCTGCGTTCTCGCGGTGTGGGGCCCGAGGTCCTCGTCGCCGTGTGCCTGGAGCGCGGCTTCGACATGGTGGTCACCATCCTCGCCGTGATGAAGGCGGGTGGTGCCTACGTCCCGCTCGACGCGGCGTACCCGGCCCAGCGCCTGGCCTTCATGGTCGAGGACGCGCGGCCGAAGCTGCTCGTCTCCTCGCGCGCGCTGCGGGAGCGGCTGTCCCTCCCTGACTCGGGGCTGGAGAGCCTGAACCTGGAGGACCTGAAGCTGGACTCATGGCCCACGACGCCACCGAGCTCCGGCGCGGGCCCCCGCAACCTCGCGTACGTCATCTTCACGTCCGGCAGCACGGGGCGGCCCAAGGGTGTCGCCATCGAGAACCGGGGCTTGCTGCGCCTGTGCCACGCGGATCGGTACGCGCGGTACGGAGCACGAGAGACCAGCATCCTGCTCGCGCCCATTTCGTTCGATGGCTCGGTGTTGGAGCTGTGCCCCTCGCTGCTGCATGGCGGCCGAGTGGTCATCTACCCGGCCAACGCCGTCCCCAGTGACCTGGACACGCTGGGCGCGGTCATGGAGCGGCATGGCGTCACGTTCACGCACCTGCCCTCGGGCCTCTTCGCGCAGCTCGTGGAGCACCGCCCCGACATCCTGGAGCGCCTGAAGGAGATTCACGTCGGCGGTGAGGTCCTCTCGGCGCCCCATGCGCATCGCGCGCTGTCCACGGTGCGCGGCTCGCTGACCAACGCCTATGGGCCCACCGAGGTCTCGGTCATCGCCACGGCCTTTTCCATCCAGCGGCCGATGCCGTCGGGCGTGTCGTTCCCCATTGGAACGCCCATCGACAACACGCAGGCGTACGTCCTGGATGCCCGGCAGCAGTTGGTGCCCGTGGGCGTCCCTGGCGAGCTGTACCTCGGTGGCCTGGGTGTGGCTCGCGGCTATGTGTCGCGTCCGGACCTCACCGCCGAGCGCTTCGTCCCGAATCCCTACGGCAACCTCCCGGGAGAGCGGCTCTACCGCACCGGTGACGTCGTCCGCTGGCGGGCCGAGGGCGTGCTGGAGTTCATCGGACGCACGGACCAGCAGGTGAAGATCCGCGGCTTCCGTATCGAGCTGTCCGAAGTGGAAGCCGCCCTGGCCTCGCAACCCGCCGTGCACGAAGTCGCCGCCGTGGTTCGCGAAGACGTCCCGGGTGACAGGCGACTGGTGGCCTACGTCTCCGCGCGGGAGGGCCAGACGCTGGACACGGCCGAACTGCGCGCGGGGCTGCGCCAGCGGCTGCCCGAGTACATGGTGCCGTCGGTCATCGTCACGCTGCCCACGCTGCCGCTGAGTTCGACGGGCAAGGTGGACCGCAAGGCGCTGCCGAAGCCGGATGCCGCGTCCACGGGACGACAGGGCCGCTTCGTCGAGCCAGCGAATCCGCTGGAGCAGCGCATCTCCGCCATCTGGGCGAAGGAGCTGGGCACCGAGCGCGTCGGCATGCATGACCACCTCTTCGAGGAGCTGGGCGGCACGTCGCTCTCCGTCGTGCGCATCGCCGCGCGTTTGCGTGAAGAGCTGGGCCAGCCGCTCCCCGTGGTGTGGCTGTTCGAACACCCCACCGTCCAGGGGCTCGCCCGTGCCCTGGAGAAGCAGGGCGCGGAGGCCGCCGCCACGGCGACGCCTCACGTCGAGCCCGAGCCTCAGCGCCCCGTGTCCAAGCCCTCCACCTCGGGGGCCGTCGCCATCATCGGCATGGCGGGACGTTTCCCCGGCGCGAGGTCCGTGGGCGAGTTCTGGCGCAACCTGCGCGGAGGCATCGAGTCCATCACCTGGTTCAAGCCCGAGGAGCTGGAGCGCATGCCCGGCCTCCCCGAGGGCATCGACCTGAGCCAGCACCCGGCGTTCGTCCCGGCGGGGGGCGTGCTCGAAGGCGCGGACCGCTTCGACCACGCGTTCTTCGACATGTCCCTGCGCGAGGCGCAGTGGCTGGACCCGCAGCAGCGCGTGTTCCTCCAGTCGGCCTGGACGGCGCTGGAAGACGCGGGCATCGACCCTGATCGCTTCCCGGGGGCCATCTCCCTGTACGCGGGGGCCATCGACTCCGGCTACACGGAGGCGGTGCGCGCCACGGTGCCGCTGGATGGCGCCGCGCTGTTCGAACTCTACGGCACGGCCACTCACGAGAGCCTGGCCACGAAGACGTCCTTCAAGCTGGGCCTCACCGGTGAGAGCGTCCTCATCCACACCGCGTGCTCCACGGGGCTGGTGGCCGTCCACCTGGCCTGCCAGAACCTGCTCGCGGGAATGTCCGACGTGGCCATGGCCGGGGCGACGCGCCTGTCGGTGCCCCAGCGCACGGGCTACGTGTACCAGGAGGGAATGATTCTCTCGCCGGACGGGCACTGCCGCTCGTTCGACGCGGCGGCGCAGGGCACCGTCTCCGGCAACGGCGTGGCCTGCGTCGTCCTCAAGCGCCTGGAGGACGCGGAGCGGGATGGCGATGCCATCTACGCGGTGATTCGCGCGACGGCGACCAACAACGACGGGCGCGACAAGTCGGGCTTCACCGCGCCCAGTGTGCAGGGGCAGTCCGCGGTCATCCGCCAGGCGCTCGCGCGCTCCGGCGTGCCGGCCTCGGACATCGGCTACGTGGAGGCGCACGGCACGGCGACTCCGCTGGGAGACCCCATCGAGGTGACGGCGCTCCAGCGCGCCTACGGCCTGGGCCCCGAGCACCGAGGCACCATCGCCCTGGCCTCGTTGAAGTCCAACGTCGGCCACCTGGATACCGTCGCCGGACTCGCGGGCCTCATCAAGGTCGCGCTGTCGCTGCGGCACGGGGAGATTCCCCCGAGCCTGCACTTCGAGCGCCCCAATCCGCAGATTGATTTCGACGCCACGCCCTTCTTCGTCAACACCACCCTTCGGCCGTGGCCGAGGAGCGAGACCCCGCGGCGCGCCGCGGTCAGCTCCTTCGGCATTGGCGGCACCAACGCCCACGCCGTGCTCGAGGAGTCCCCGATGTCTCCGAGCGGCAGCAGCTCCCGCACCCATCACCTGTTCGTCCTGTCCGCACGCACGCCCGAGGCGCTGGATGCGGCCTCGAAGCAGCTCGCCTCCCATGCGGAGGCGCATGCCGAAGCCCTGCCCGTGGCGGATGCCGCCTTCACGCTCGCCGTTGGCCGCAAGGTCTTCGAGCATCGCCGCGTGGTGGTGGCTCGCGACGCGGCCGAGCTGACGCGACAGCTCCTCAAGCCCTCCACGCCGACGAAGGTGAAGGACACGGAGGCCGCGCGTCGGCGCCGCATCGCCTTCATCTTCCCGGGCCAGGGGAGCCAGCAGTTGGGCATGGGTCGAGAGTTGCTCGACACCGAGCCCACGTTCCGCGCCCATGTCGAGGCGTGCCTGTCGCTGCTGACTCCGGCGCTGCGGGCCCAGGTCCGCACGCTGCTGACCTCCGCACCGGGACAGGAGGCCGAGCACGCGACGCTGCTCGCGGACACGCGCGTCGCGCTGCCGGCGCTGTTCACCGTCGAGTGCTCGCTCGCGCGGATGTGGATGGACTGGGGCCTGAAGCCCCATGCCGTCCTGGGACACAGCTTCGGTGAGTACGCCGCGGCCTGCGTCTCCGGAGTGTTGTCGCTGGAGGACGGCCTGAAGCTGGCCGTGGCCCGAGGCGAGCTGATGCACCGGATGCCGCCGGGAGCCATGCTCGCGGTGGCGCTGCCCGAGTCGCAGGTGCAGCCGCTGCTGTCGGGCCGGCTGTCCCTGGCCGCGGTCAACGCGGTGGACCGCTGCGTCGTCGCGGGCCCCGTGGCGGAGGTGGAGCAACTCCAGGAGACGCTGAAGCGCCGGGACGTCGGTGTGGTGCGGATGCCCGCGCCCCATGCGTTCCACTCGGCGGATGTGGAGCCGCTGATGCCCGAACTCTCGCGGGTGGTGGCCTCGCTGCGCCGCTCCGAGCCGACGGTGCGCTACGCGTCCAGCGTGACGGGCACGTGGGCACGGACCGGGGCGCTGGCCGAGCCTCGGTACTGGGCCGACCAGATGCGCGAGCCGGTGTTGTTCGCCGACGCGGTGGGAGCGCTGCTCGAAGAGGGATGCAGCGTGTTGCTGGAGGTGGGCCCTGGACAGGATTTGACGCCGCTGGTGCGCGCATCACTGGGCCAGGACAAGGACCGGGTGAAGGCGCTCGCCACGCTGCGGCGGGGGACCTCAACGCCCGAGCACGCGAGTCTCCTCGCGTCCGTGGGTGAGCTGTGGACCCAGGGTGTGGAGGTGGAGTGGTCCGCCTTCTTCGCGCATGAGCAGCGACACCGACTGCACCTGCCCACGTATCCGTTCCAGGAGAAGCGCGTCTGGGTGGAGGCAAAGCCCGGCGCTGCACCTGTGCAGCCCCTGGTCGTCGCGGAGTCCGTGCAGATGAGGGCCGCGTCCGGAGCACCAACGCCGGTCGCGCATCCTCCGTCTGTCACAGCCATGGCGTCCGGGACGGAGCCCGGGCGTCCGACGACGACGGGGCTCGTGCCACCGCCGGCGTTGGTTGCTCCGTCGGAGTCGTCTGGGTACAGGCCTGCTCACGTGGTGCCATCGGAGGCCACTGGCGTCCGGCCCGCCCACGGAGTCCCGGCCGGTTCTCCCGGCTCACCGCCCGTGCACGGACTCCCGTCCAAACCCGCTGGCTCACGGCCCACTCACGCCGTCCAGAGTGAGTCCGCGGGCTTCCGCCCTGCCCACGTGGCGCCGTCGGAGACCTCAGGCTTCCAGCCAGCCCAGGTAGCGTCGCTGGAACCCTCGGGATTCCGACCCGGCCACGTGGCGCCAGTGGAGGCACCTCGGTCGCCACCGGTGACTCCCGAGCCGGAGCCCGTGGAAGCCACGCCGACTCGCGAGGACGCACCGCGCGGTGCCATCGAGGAGCGACTCGCGGGACTCTGGCGTGAGCGTCTGGGCCTGGAGTTCGTCGGCCGCGACGACGACTTCCTGGAGATTGGCGGCAACTCGCTGATGGCCGCGCAGCTTCTCAACCAGGTCCGAGAAGCGTTCGGCGTGCAGCTCCCCCTGGCGGCGCTGTTCGAGGCGCCCACGGTGGCCGGCATCGCTCTGCGCATCGAGCCGATGCTGCGGCAGGCCCCCGTCGCCGCGCCGACGCGCGAGCTGCCCCTGGTCCCCCTGCCCCGCACAACCGAGCTGCCGCTCTCCTTCGTCCAGGAACGTGTCTGGCGGCTGGAGCAGCACCTGCCCGGCCTCTCCGCGTACAACATCCCCTTCGTCCTGCGACTCGAAGGAGATCTGGACGCGGCCACGCTGGCGCGCGCGGTCCAGGAGGTCGTCCGACGGCACGAGGCCCTGCGCACGACGTATGACGTGGTCGACGGCCGACCCGTCCAGCGGTTCCACCACGACGTACACATCCCCCTCCCCATCGTCGACGTACACGGAGCCACGCCCGAGCTGCGCGAAGCCGAGGCCATGCGCCTGGCGCGCGAGGAGGCGATGCTCCCGTTCGACCTGGTGAACGGGCCCGTCATCCGGACCTCACTGCTCAGGCTGGAGCCTGGGCACCACCTGCTGCTGGGCAGCATCCACCACGTCGTCTGCGACACGCTCTCCACCGCGCTCTTCATCAACGAGCTGGTGCAGCTCTACGGCGCCTTCAAGCAAGGCCGCCCGTCGCCCCTGCCTCCCCTGCCCATCCAGTACGCGGACTTCGGCGCGTGGCAGCGCGGCGGCATCCGCGAGGGCCGCTTCCCCGAGCAGGAGCAGTGGTGGCGTCAGCGGCTCGCGGGAATGCCGCGTCAGCTCGAGGTGGCCACGGACCGCAAGCGCCCCGCGAGCTGCCCGCTCACCTCCGTGCGCCTGCCCGTGGAGTTCCCGCGAGCCCTGGCCCGCGAGCTGGGCGCGTTCGGTAAACGCGAGGGCTTCACGTCGTACATGCTGGTGCTCGCCGCGTGGCAGACCTTGCTGCACCGCTACAGCGGACAGACGGACATCATCGTCGGCACGCCCCTGGGCAATCGCACCCGGCCGGAGCTGCTGCCCCTCATCGGATACGTGGCGCACTCCGCCGCGTTCCGCACCAGCTTCGCGGACGACCCGACGTTCCGTGAGCTGCTCAACCGTGTGCGCCAGGAACTGAACGAGGTCCAGTCCCGTCCGGACGTGCCCTTCGAATACCTGGTGGAAGCACTCGTCCCCGGCAAGGACATTGGCCGTGGGCGCATGACGGACACCGTCTTCGTGTTCCACAGCGGCATCAGCGGCGGAGCGGCGGCCCTGGAGATGACCGGGGTCCGCGGCTCCATCGTCGAAGTCCCGGACGGCCCCGTGCAGTGGGGCACCACGCTGTCTGACTTGACGCTCGTGCTCGGTGACGAGTCGGGCCGCGTCCACGGCGCGCTGGAGTACGCCACGGAGCTGTTCGACGCGGCGACCGCCGGTCGGATGGTGGACCACCTCCACGTGCTGCTCGCGTCCGCGATGGCTCGTCCGGATGAGCGCGTCTCTCGCCTGCCCCTGGCCACCGAGACCGAGCGCGCCACCTGGCCCGCGCCGCGTCCCGTGCGTGTCTCCACCTCCGTTCCAGCCCAACTCGCTGAGCGCTCGAAGCGGAGCCCGGGCACCGTGGCCGCCATCATCGGGGACCAGTCCTGGTCCTGGGCGAAGCTGACCCGGCGCGCGGAGAATGTCGCCGCCCGACTGCGTGCCACGGGATTGACTCCCGGAGCCCCCGTCGCGGTCTGCCTGCCTCCGTCCCCCTCGAAGCTGGCGGTCCTCTGGGGTGTCCTCGAAGCCGGAGGCGCGGTGGTGGCCCTCGGCGCCACGGACCTGGGTGGGCTCGCGGCCTATGCGCCCCAGGGCGCGGCAACGCCCCTGCTCATCACCTGGCGAGGGATTGTCACCTCCTCGAAGCTCGATGCCACGCGCACGCTCTACCTCGAGGATGTCCTCGACGCATCGGTGCCTGCGAGCACGGGCGCACGTGGAACTCGCGCGGATGCGGCGGCCTGGCTGTTGCCTTCGGGCGCGGGCCAGCCGGCGTGGACGCTGGACCATCACTCCCTGGCGGAGCTGTTCACCGCGCTGGATGAGCGCCTGCGTCCGTCGGAAGACGGCACGTGGCTCGCGGCGGTCGACACGTCGGCGGAGCGTCCGGAGCTGGAGATGTTGTGGGCGCTCTCGCGCGGTCTGCGCGTGGCGTTCCCCTCCGAGCAGGTCTCCGCGCGACTGGTGCGACTGCAAGGCGGCGGTCCTCGCACCCAGGCGATGGACATGAGCCTCATCTACTTCGCCAACGATGAGGACTCGATGACGGGTCCCAAGTACGAGCTGCTCGTCGAGGGCGCGAAGTTCGCGGATGCCCACGGCTTCTCGGCCGTCTGGACGCCCGAGCGGCACTTCCACTCGTTCGGCGGTCTCTACCCGCAGCCGGCGGTCGTCGCCGCGGCACTGGCCACCATCACCAAACGCCTGCAGTTGCGCTCCGGCAGCGTGGTGCTGCCGCTGCATGACCCCATGCAGGTCGCCGAGCAGTGGTCCGTCGTGGACAACCTCTCGGGCGGCCGCGTGGGCCTCTCGGTGGCCACGGGCTGGCACGTGGCGGACTTCTCGTTCGCTCCGGCCAACTTCGAGGACCGCCGCAACATCCTGATGAAGCACCTGGCGACGCTGCGCTCCCTGTGGCGGGGCGAGAAGATGAAGCGGCTGGGTGGTGGTGGCGTGACGGTGGAGGTCGGGCTGCGTCCGAAGCCCGTGCAGAAGGAGCTGCCCGTCTGGCTCACGGCCGTGGGCAATCCGGAGACGTTCCGACTGGCCGGCGAGGTGGGCGCGGGCGTGCTCACCGGCCTGCTCGCGCTGTCCATCGACGAGCTGAAGCAGCGGGTCGCCCTCTACCGGGAGGCGTGGCGTCGCAACGGCCACCCGGGTCGAGGCCACGTCACGGTGATGCTGCACGCCTTCATCGGCGACGATGAACAGGAAGTCCTTCGCACGGTGCGCAAGCCGCTGCTGGGCTACTTCCGCAGCTCGGCGGAGATCACCGCCACGCTGCTCGCGGCCCAGGGGCACCAGGGCGAAATCGACAAGGTCTCCGAGGAGGACATCAACACCCTCCTGGAGCACACCTTCGAGCACCATGCGAAGGGCACGGGCCTCATCGGCACGGTGGAGAGCGGCTTCAAGCGCCTGCTCGACGTGCGGGTGGCGGACGTGGATGAGATCGCCGCGCTCATCGACTTCGGGCTCGAGACGCCCGTGGTGCTCAAGGGGCTCGAGAAGCTCTCCGCCATCCGAGACCGCCTGGAGCAAGAGGCCGCCACGCGCCACGAGCAGGTCTTGGTGGAAGGCGACCAGGGCGTAGGCGAGGTGCTGGAGCTGGCACGGCAATCAGGCCAGGTCCTCCTGCACACGTCCGCGCGCCTCGCGCGCACGCTGACCGAGCTGCCCGGCGCCCGTGAGGCGCTGGGGCCCGTGGGAGCCCTGGTGCTCGATGGGGCTTCCCCCGAGCTGGCCACGACGCTGCATCAGAGTTCGGGACTCCAGGTTTTGCTCGCGGGCGGCGCACGAGAAGGCGCGCTGGTTCCCCGAGGCCCCGAGGAGCGCATCCCCGCGGGCCTCCGTCCGTGGATTCTCGACGGCGCGGGCCACCCCGTGCCCGTGGGAGTCGTCGGAGAGCTGGCGCTGGAAGGCGCGGGCCTGCCCTCCGGACTGTGGCGCTCCGAAGAGGAGGAGCGCCGTCGTCTGGTGGCCCACCCCATGGGAGGCGCGTCCCAGGTGTTCCGCACCGGCCGCCATGCGCGACTGCGCGCGGATGGACGCGTGGAGAATGTCCAGGTCTCCGTACCCAAGCCCCCTGCCCCCGTGGCCAAGGCGCCACCCGCGAAGACCGAGAGCCCCGCGCCCCGTGCGGCCACGGTGCCCACCGCGCCCACGGGGATTCCGAGGGCACGGCGCGACAGGCCGTTGCCGCTGTCCTTCGCGCAGCAGCGCCTGTGGTACCTGCAGCAGCTCGACCCGACGAGCACCGCGTACAACAACAGCTCCAGCTTCCGGCTCGTCGGTCCGCTGGACACCGACGCGCTCCAGGCCGCGCTGAACACGTTGGTGCAGCGTCACGAGGTGATGCGGACCACGTACCAGCTCACCGAGGACGGAGCGGTGCAGATCATCCACCCCAAGGGTGGCCTGCCCATGCCGCTGGAGGTAGTGGCTGGAGCGACCTCCGAGGAGCGCGAGGCCGAGCTGATGCGCCGCTGCCAGGAGAACGGCGCGCGGACGTTCGACCTGGAGCAAGGTCCGGTCATCCGCGCGGTGTTGCTGCGCATGGGGCCACAGGACCACGTCCTCAACATGGTCATGCACCACGCCATCTCGGATGCGTGGTGCTCGCTGGTGCTCGCGAGAGAGATGTCGGTGCTCTACGCGTGCTTCAGCGCGGGCATCCCCAACCCCTTGCCCGAGCTGCCCGTGCAGTACGCGGACTACGCGGTCTGGCAGCGGGAGTGGCTGGAGGGCGCGGTCCTCGACGGACAGATTCGCTGGTGGAAGGACCAGCTCATTGGAGTACCCGCGCTGGAGCTGCCCGTGGATCGGCCGCGTCCGGCGGTGCAGTCCTACGACGGTGGAAGCCTGCGCTTCGTGCTGAGTCGCGAGGTGACGGAGCCCCTGCTCGCCCTGGGCCGCAAGGAAGGCGCGACGTCGTTCATGGTGATGCTGGCGCTGTACCAGGCGTTGCTGGGCCGCCACGCGGGCCAGGACGACTTCGCCATCGGCATCCCCATCGCGGGCCGCACGCAGCCGGAGACGGAGGGCCTCATCGGCTGCTTCGTCAATACCCTGGCCATGCGCTCCCAGCTCACGGGGACGCCGACCTTCCGCGAGCTATTGGGCCGCGTGAAGAAGCAGTCGCTGGGGGCCTTCTCGCGCCAGGACGCGCCCTTCGAGCGATTGATTGAAGTGCTCCAGACGCCGCGAGACCAGAGCCGCACGCCGGTCTTCCAGGTCGTCCTCAACGTCATCAACACGCCTCCGGCGGAGACCACGCATCAGACGCTCAAGCTGAGCCAGCTCGACGTCGCCACGGGGACGTCGAAGTTCGACCTGAGCCTGGAAGTCGTCGAGGGACAGGGCGAGCTCGCCTGCCGCTTCGAGTACGCCGCGAAGCTCTTCGATGACGCCACGATGGAGCGCCTCATCGAGCACCTCAACGTGCTCGCGCGCACTGTGGTGGCCTCACCGGACCTGCCGGTGCAGCGCCTCCCGCTGATGGGCGAGGAGGAGCGGCGACAGGTGCTGGTGGAGTTCCAGGGCCGCACGGAGTCCTACCCGCGCGATGTGTCCCTGCACTCGCTCATCGAGGCCCAGGTCCTTCGTTCTCCCAACGCGGAGGCCGTCCGCTTCGAGGACTCCTCTCTCTCCTTCTCCCAGCTCGACGCTCGCGCCAACCAGCTCGCCTGGCACCTGCGCTCTCTCGGTGCTCGTCCCGGAGTCCTCGTCGGTGTCTGCCTGGAGCGCTCCCTGGACCTCGTCGTCGCGCTCCTCGCCGTCCTCAAGTCCGGCGCCGCCTACGTCCCCCTGGACCCGGCCTACCCCCGCGAGCGCCTCTCCGGAATGCTGGAGGACGCGGATGCACCCGTCCTCGTCACCCACGAGCACCTCAAGCCCGTCCTGCCTCCTCACGCCTCTCGCGTGCTGTGCCTGGACTCCGACGCGGCCGCTGTCTCTCGTCAGCCCTCGACGACTCCCTCGCCCCTGGCTGGCGCCGACTCCCTCGCCTACGTCATCTTCACCTCGGGCTCCACTGGCCGCCCCAAGGGCGCCATGAATGCCCACTCCGGCATCGTCAATCGCCTGCTGTGGATGCAGCAGCAGTACGGCCTGTCTCCCGACGACTCCGTCCTTCAGAAGACTCCCTTCTCCTTCGACGTCTCCGTCTGGGAGTTCTTCTGGCCCCTCATGACGGGCGCTCGCCTCGTCCTCGCGAAGCCTGGCGGACACCAGGACCCCGCCTACCTCGTCCGCCTCATCTCCGAGCAGCGCATCTCCACCCTGCACTTCGTCCCCTCCATGCTCCGCGCCTTCCTGGAGGAGCCGGGACTCGAGAAGCTCTCGGGACTGCGTCGCGTCGTGTGCAGTGGTGAGGCTCTCTCCTCGGAGTTGGTGGCCCGCGCCCACTCGCGCCTGCCGGCCTCCGCGGAAGTCCACAACCTCTACGGCCCCACCGAGGCCGCCGTCGACGTCTCCTTCTTCCACTGCGCTCGCGGCTCCTCCCGCTCCTCCGTCCCCATCGGCAGGCCCGTCGCCAACACCCGCCTCTACGTCCTCGACTCCCTCGGCCAGCCCACTCCCATCGGCGTCCCTGGTGAGCTCTTCATCGGCGGCGTCCAGGTCGGCCTCGGCTACTGGCGCAAGCCCCAGCTCACCGCCGAGCGCTTCATCCCCGATGCGTTCTCCGACGCTACCGAGGCTCGCCTCTACCGCACCGGCGACGTCGCTCGCTGGCTGCCCGACGGCACGCTCGAGTACCTCGGCCGCTCCGACTTCCAGGTCAAGCTGCGCGGCTTCCGCATCGAACTCGGTGACATCGAAGCCGCTCTCCTTTCACACCCCTCCGTCCGCGACGCCGTCGTCCTCGTTCGCGAGGACGTCCCTGGCGACCAGCGCCTCGTCGCCTACGTCACGGGAGACGCGGAGCCGTTGACGGTTGAATTGCTGAAGACCCATCTCCAGCCGCGCCTGCCCGAGTACATGGTGCCGTCGGCCTTCACGCATCTGGGCGTGCTGCCGCTGTCTCCGAGCGGCAAGGTGGACCGAAAAGCCCTGCCCGCTCCTGAGGCGCCCGTCGCGCAGCCCGGCAGGTACGTGGCGCCCCGGACACCGCTGGAGGAAACACTCGCCACGCTCTTCGCGCAGGTGCTCGGCATCGAGCGCATCGGGATTCACGACGGCTTCTTCGAGATGGGCGGCCACTCGCTGCTCGCCACGCAGGTGGTCGTCCGCGTCCGGGGCGCGCTGGGCATGGAGCTGCCCCTGCGCACGCTGTTCGAGGCACCCACCGTGGCCGCGCTCGCGGCGCGTCTGGATGCCCGATCCCAGGGCACGAGCCCGAGCGGGGAGCAACCGCCCCTGGTTCGTGTGGACCGCACGGGACGACTCCCACTCTCCTTCGCGCAGCAGCGTCTGTGGTTCCTGGATCAGCTCCAGCCGGGCATGGCGCTCTACAACATGCCCGTGGCGCTGCGCCTGTCCGGACGTCTGGAGCACACCGCGTTCCAGCAGGCCGTGGACGAACTGGTGCGCCGCCACGAGTCCCTGCGCACCACGTTCCGCGTGGTGGAAGGCGAGCCTCATCAGGTCATCCACCCCGCCCTGCCCGGAAACCTCCGGGTGGTGGACCTCTCGGGCCGGTCCGCCGAGCAGCGAGCGGAAGAGACGACGCGGCTCGCGATGGAGGACGCGAGCCGTCCGTTCGACCTCGCCTCGGGTCCCCTCATGCGCACCACGTTGCTGGTGCTGGAACCGAACGAGCGCGTGCTGCTCTTGTGCATGCACCACACCGTCTCCGACGGCTGGTCCCAGACGGTGCTGGTGCGCGAGCTGGTCCAGCTCTACGAGGCTTTCCGACAGGGCCTGCCGTCACCGCTGCCGGAGCTGCCGATTCAGTACGCGGACTACTCCCTCTGGCAGCGCGACTGGCTCCAGGGCGCGACGCTCCAGACGCAGCTCGACTGGTGGAAGGGCCGGCTCTCGGGTGCCCCGGGCATGCTGGACCTGCTCACCGACAAGCCTCGCCCGGCGGTGCTCTCGCACCAGGGCGCCAGCATCCCCCTGAGCCTGTCACCCGCGCTCAGCAACGCGCTGGAGGCCCTCGCTCAACGTGAGCGCGTCACTCCCTTCATGCTGTTGCTGGCCGGCTTCCAGACCTTGCTGCACCGGTACTCGGGGCAGGACGACATCCTCATCGGCTCGCCCATCGCGGGGCGCCACCACGCCCGGACGGAGGGCCTCATCGGCTTCTTCGTCAACACCCTGGTGCTTCGCGCCCGCTTCGCTCCGGACCTCACGTTCCGGGGCCTGCTGGCCCAGGTCCGCGACATGACGCTCGGGGCCTACGAGCATCAGGACATCCCCTTCGAGCGGCTGGTGGAGGAGCTTCAGCCGACGCGTGACTTGAGCCGCACTCCGCTGTTCCAGGCCCTCTTCGCCCTCCAGAACATGCCGACCGCGGAGATGGCACTGCCGGAGCTGACGCTGCGAAGCGTGGACGTGGAACACACCGCCAGTCGCTTCGAGCTGGAGTTGGCCCTGACCCGAACGACGGAGGGCTACAGCGGAATCCTGTCCTTCAACACGGAGCTGTTCGAGCGCTCCACCGCCGAGCGCTTCGTGGCACACCTGCTGCGCCTGCTGGAAGCGGCCGTCGCCGAAGCGGACGCGCCGCTCTCCGCCCTCTCGCTGATGACGGAGGCCGAACGGCAGCGAGTCCTCGTCGAGTGGAATGACACCCGTGCGGACTACCCGTCCGAGGCCACCCTGCCCCTGCTGTTCTCCGAGCAGGTCCGGCGCACGCCCGAGGCCATCGCCATTCAGTTCGAGGGCCAGCACCTCACGTATGCGGAACTCGACGCGCGCTCGAACCAGCTCGCTCGACACTTGCTGTCCCTGGGCTTGGGGCAGGAGCCGCGCCTCGCCGTGTGCATTCCGCGGAGCCTGGAACTCTACGTGGCGCTGCTCGGCATCCTCAAGGCCGGCGGCTGCTACGTCCCGCTCGATGCGAGCCATCCGTCGCGGCGCATCGCGTTCATGCTCGAGGACTCCAGCGTCGCAGGTGTCCTCACCGTGAGCGCGGTCCAGGGCGTGATTCCCTCCGGGCCCTGGCCCGTGGTGGTGCTCGACACCGACTCCCCCCTCATCGCGAGTCGGTCCTCGGAGCCGCTCTCCGTACCGCTCTGCTCGGACAACCTCGCGTACGTCACGTACACGTCAGGCTCCACCGGCACACCCAAGGGCGTGGCCATCACCCATCGGGGCGTGCTGCGACTCATCTTCGGCGCGGGCTTCGCGTCTCGTGAGACTGGCGAGGTCATCCTCCAGGTGATTCCGCTGACGTTCGACCCTTCAGCGCAGGAGATCTGGAGCGCGCTGCTTTCGGGAGCGCGGCTCGCCGTGTATCCGCCGGGGACGCCGGAGGTGACGGAGCTGGCCCGCGTCATCGACGAGCACCACGTCACCACCGCGCAGCTCGCCAGCGCCCTCTTCGACGTCATGCAGCGGCATGAACCGGAGGCCCTGTCCCGACTGCCCCGGCTGTGGGTGGGAGGCGACGTACTGCCCGTCCCCACGGCTCGCGAGCGGCTGGCTCGAGGGCTCTCGCTCACCAACGTATACGGCCCCACGGAGGCCACCGTGGTGACGACGCTGCAGGTGCTGTCACCGGGCATGCCCCTGGGCGACTCCATCCCCATCGGCCGCCCCATTCCGAACACCCAGGTCTACGTCCTCGACGCCTCGCTGCGGCCCGTCCCGGTGGGCGTGCCCGGCGAGCTGTTCATCGGAGGCCCGGGCCTGGCACGTGGCTACCAGGGACGTCCCGCGCTCACCGCCGAGCGCTTCGTGCCGCATCCCTTCTCCACCACGCCCGGTGAGCGCCTCTATCGCACGGGAGACCGCGTGTGCTGGACGCAGGACGGTGTGCTCCGCTTCCTCGGACGCATCGACCTCCAGGTGAAGTTGCGCGGCTTCCGCATCGAGCTGGGTGAAATCGAGTCCTCCCTCCGCGCGCATCCCGAGGTGCGCGAGGTGGCCGTCGTCATTCGGGAGGACGTGCCCGGCGACAAGCGCCTGGTGGCCTACGTCGCCACGACCGACGGCAACCCGCCCACCGGCGAGGACCCCAAGGCGTGGCTGCGGCAACGGCTGCCCGAGTACATGGTGCCCGCGCACGTCATGTACCTGTCCGCCCTGCCTCAGACGACGCACGGCAAGGTGGACCGCAAGGCCCTGCCGGTTCCGGAGACGTCCGTGACGACGACACCGGAGGATGCGGCACCGCGAAGCCCGCTGGAGGCCCAGCTCGCGACCATCTGGGCGGAAGTCCTGCATCGCGACACCGTGGGCCGCCACGACAACTTCTTCGAGCTGGGCGGCCACTCGCTCATGGCGACGCAGGTGGTGTCGCGCATCCGCGCCGCGCTGGGCGTGGAGCTTCCGCTGGCCAGGCTGTTCAGCGCCCCCACGGTGGTGGAGCTGGCGGCGAAGCTCGGTTCGGCCACGAAGGTGAAGGCCCCGGCCCTCACGCGCGTCCCGCGCACGGACGACCTGCCGCTGTCGTTCGCCCAACAACGCCTGTGGTTCATTGACCAGCTCGAGCCGGGGTCCACGCTGTACAACAGCCCGCTCCCCCTGCGCCTGGAAGGCACGCTGGATGAGCGCGCCCTCCGTCAAACCTTCGACGAGCTGGTCCGGCGCCACGAGTCGCTGCGCACCACGTTCAGTTCCGAGGCGGGCCAGCCCGTCCAGAAGATCAGCCCCGCGACCTTCGTGCCCGTGCAGAAGGTGGACCTGTCGGACATGGACCCGGAGGACCTGCGCACCGCGGAGGCCTACCGGCTGGTGAACGAAGAGGCCCGTCGTCCGTTCGACCTGGCACGGGGCCCGCTGCTGCGAACGCTGTTGCTGAAGCTCCGGCCCCAGGAGCACATCCTGGTCCTCCACGTGCACCACATCGTGTCGGACGGCTGGTCGCTCGGCGTGTTCGTGCGCGAGATGACGGCGCTGTACGAGGCCTTCCGTCGAGGGCTCCCGTCGCCGCTTCCTGAGCTGTCCATCCAGTACGCGGACTACGCCGTCTGGCAGCGCTCATGGTTGCGAGACGACACGCTCACGGAGCAGGTCGGCTGGTGGAAGCAGCAGTTGGAAGGAGCGCCCTTCGCGCTGGACATGCCCACGGACAAGGCGCGTCCGGCGGTGTTCAGTCACCGGGGGGCCCTCGTCGATGTGCGCCTTCCGCTGAAGCTCTCCCAGGCCGTGGAGGCGCTGGCGCACAAGGAAGGCGCCTCGCCCTTCATGGTGCTGCTGGCCGCGTTCCAGACGTTGCTCCACCGGTACTCGGGGCAGGATGACATCCTCGTCGGCTCGCCCATCGCCAACCGCAACCTGGGGGACACGGAGGGGCTGATTGGCTTCTTCGTGAACACGCTGGTGCTGCGCGCGCGCTTCGGCCCGAAGCAGGGCTTCCGCGAACTGTTGGCGCAGATGCGCGACAGGACGCTGGGTGCGTACGAGTACCAGGGCGTTCCCTTCGAGAAGATGGTCGAGGAGCTCCAGCCGCGGCGTGACGCGAGCCGCACACCGTTGTTCCAGGCCATGTTCACGCTCCAGAACGCGCCGCTGCCGGAGATCGGCCTGCCGGAGCTGTCCGTGTCTCCGGCCGACCTCGACGAAACGGGCCTCGCCCTGGTCGAGCTGGGCCTGGACCTGACCCGAACCCCCGAGGGCTTCAACGGTGCCTTCAGCTACAGCACCGACCTCTACGAGCCCGCGACGCTGGAGCGCTTCTCCCTGCACTTCCTGATGTTGCTGCGAGCCATCGTCGCGCAGCCGGAGACGCCGCTGTCGGAGCTGCCGTTGCTGTCACCGGAGGAGCGCCAGCAGTTGCTCCTGGAGTGGACGGGCGAGCGCGAGGAGCTGCCCGCCGATGCGCGCATCCACGCGCTCATCGAGGCGCAGGTGGCCAGGACTCCCGACGCGGTGGCGGTGGTGTCGGGCGAGGACTCCGTCACCTATCGCGAGCTGGAGGCCCGGGCCACGCGGCTGGCGCGGCGCCTGCGCGAGCTGGGTGTCGGACTGGAGACGCGCGTCGCCGTGTGCATGGAGCGCTCGGTGGAGTTGCTGGTGTCGCTGCTCGGTGTGCTCAAGGCCGGTGGCGCCTACGTGCCGTTGGACCCGGAGTACCCGGCGGAGCGACTGGCCTTCATGTTGGAGGACAGCGGCGCGCGCGTCGTGGTGTCGCGCGGACCGGCGCGCGAGAAGCTGGGAGACCTGGCCGGGCGCGCCTGGCTGGACGTGGACACCGTGCCTCGCGAGGGTGACGTGGCGGCGCTCACGGTGGACGTGCCTCCGGAGGCGGCGGCGTACGTGCTGTACACGTCCGGCTCGACGGGGCGCCCCAAGGGCGTGGTGGTGCAACACCGCTCGTTGGTGAACTTCACGCGGGCGGCGTGGAAGACCTATCCCGTGGAGCCGGGCGACCGGATGCTTCAGTTCGCGTCCATCAGTTGGGACACGAGCGCGGAGGAGATCTATCCCTGCCTCACGCGAGGCGGGACGCTGGTGCTGCGCACGCCGGACATGTTGGACGCGCCGGCGGTGTTCCTCGCGAAGTGCGAGGCGGCGGGTGTGACGCAGCTCAACCTGCCCACGGCGTTCTGGCACGAAATCACCGCGAGCCTGGAGGAGGGCCGCGCCCGTTTGCCGAAGCAGCTCAAGTGGGTGGTGATTGGCGGTGAGCGCGCGGCCCCCGAGCGATTGGCCGCATGGCGGCGCGGCGCGGGCACGGCCATTCCCCTGCGGAACACCTACGGGTTGACCGAGGTGACGGCGGTGGCCACTGCGGTGGACCTGATGGCGGTGAGCAACGACGAGGGCGCGCGGGAAGTGCCCATCGGTCGACCGCTGACGAACGTGACGACGTACGTGCTCGACAGTGCCTTCGAGCCCACGCCGACGGGCGTGGTGGGCGAGCTGTACATCGGTGGCGAGGGCGTCGCGCGCGGCTACGTCGGACGCGCGGACCTGACGGCGGATCGCTTCACCCCCAATCCCTTCGGCCAGGGCGAACGGCTCTACCGCACGGGCGACAAGGCCCGCTGGAAGCGGGACGGGGGCCTGGAGTACCTCGGTCGAGGCGACACGCAGGTGAAGCTGCGCGGAGTCCGCATCGAGCTGGGTGAAATCGAAGCGGCGCTCCGCGCGGTCCCCGAGGTGCGGGACGCGGTGGCGCAGGTGCGTGAGGACGTCCCCGGCGACAAGCGCCTGGTGGCGTACGTGGTGCCCTCCGGGGCGACGCAGGACGCGGTGCCGGAGCTGGACGTGCTGGCCTTGCATGACCAGCTCCAGCGGCGGCTGCCCGCGTACATGATGCCGGCGGCCTTCGTGCCGCTCGCTGTGTTGCCGCTCACGCCCAACGGCAAGGTGGACCGCAAGGCCCTGCCCGCGCCGGATGCGAGCCTCCACCGCGTCACCCGCGCGCACGAGCCGCCCGCGACGCCCATGGAGGAGCGACTGGCGGAGCTGTGGCGCGAGTTGCTGCGAGTCCCCACGGTGGGCCGTCGCGACAACTTCTTCGAGCTGGGTGGCCACTCGCTGATGGCCACGCGGTTGGTGGCGCGCGTCCGCGACGAGTTCAGCGTGGAGCTGGGGCTGCGAGCCTTCTTCGAGGCCCCCACGCTGGCGGGGCTCGCGGAGCGCCTCACCAGCGCGACGTCGAGCAGCTCCCTGCCGGAGCTGGGACGGCGTCGTGGACAAGGCTCCGCGCCCCTGTCCTTCGCGCAGCAGCGCCTGTGGTTCCTGGACCAGCTCCAGCCGGGCACATCGCTCTACAACATGCCCGTGGCGCTGCGCCTGTCCGGGCGCCTGGAGCACACCGCGTTCGAACGAGCCGTGGACGAACTGGTGCGCCGCCATGAGTCCCTGCGCACCACGTTCCTCGCGGTGGAAGGCGAGCCTCATCAGGTCATCCACCCCGCCCTGCCCGGAAACCTCCGGGTGGTGGACCTCTCGGGCCGGTCCGCCGAGCAGCGAGCGGAAGAGACGACGCGGCTCGCGATGGAGGATGCGAGCCTTCCGTTCGACCTCGCCTCGGGTCCCCTCATGCGCACCACGCTGGTGGTGCTGGAGCCGAACGAGCACGTGCTGCTCTTGTGCATGCACCACACCATCTCCGACGGCTGGTCCCAGGCGGTGCTGGTGCGCGAGTTGGTCCAGCTCTACGAGTCGTTCCGCCAGGGCCTCCCGTCACCGCTGCCGGAGCTGCCGATTCAGTACGCGGACTACTCCCTCTGGCAGCGCGACTGGCTCCAGGGCGCGACGCTCCAGACGCAGCTCGACTGGTGGAAGGGCCGGCTCTCGGGTGCCCCGGGCATGCTGGACCTGCTCACCGACAAGGCTCGCCCGGCGGTGCTCTCTCACCAGGGCGCAAGCATCCCCCTGAGCCTGTCACCCGCGCTCAGCAACGCACTGGAGGCCCTCGCTCAACGTGAGCGCGTCACTCCCTTCATGCTGTTGCTGGCCGGCTTCCAGACCTTGCTGCACCGGTACTCGGGGCAGGACGACGTCCTCATCGGCTCGCCCATCGCGGGTCGCCACCATGCCCGGACGGAGGGCCTCATCGGCTTCTTCGTCAACACCCTGGTGCTGCGCGCCCACTTCGCTCCGGACCTCACGTTCCGGGGCCTGCTGGCCCAGGTGCGCGACATGACGCTCGGGGCCTACGAGCACCAGGACATCCCCTTCGAGCGGCTGGTGGAGGAGCTTCAGCCGACGCGTGACTTGAGCCGTACACCGCTGTTCCAGGCCCTCTTCGCCCTCCAGAACACGCCAGACGCGGAGATGGCACTGCCGGAGCTGACGCTGCGAAGCGTGGAGGTGGAATACACCGTCAGTCGCTTCGAGCTGGAGCTGGCCCTGACCCGAACGCCGGAGGGCTACAGCGGAGGACTGGCCTTCAAGACGGACCTGTTCGAGCGCTCCACCATCGAACGACTGGGGGCGCACCTGTTGCGCCTGCTGGAAGCAGCCGTCGCCGACGCGGACGCGCCGCTCTCCACCCTGTCGCTGATGACCGAGCCCGAACGCCAGCGAGTCCTCGTCGAGTGGAATGACACCCGCGCGGACTACCCGTCCGAGGCCACCCTGCCCCAGCAGTTCTATGAGCAGGTCCGGCGCACGCCCGAGGCCATCGCCATTCAGTTCGAGAACCAGCACCTCACGTATGCGGAACTCGACGCGCGCTCGAATCAGCTCGCTCGACACTTGCTGTCCCTGGGCTTGGGGCAGGAGCCCCGCCTCGCCGTGTGCATTCCGCGCGGCCTGGAGCTCTACGTAACGCTGCTCGGCATCCTCAAGGCCGGCGGCTGCTACGTCCCGCTCGATTCGAGCCATCCGTCGCGGCGCATCGCATTCATGCTTGAGGACTCCAGCGTCGCCGGTGTCCTCACCGTGAGCTCCGTTCAGGGCGTGCTGCCCTCGGGTGCGTGGCCCGTGGTGGCGCTCGACACCAATGAGGTGCGCATCGCGAGCCAATCCGAGGCTCCGCTCTCCGTACCGCTCTGCTCGGACAACCTCGCGTACGTCACGTACACGTCGGGCTCCACCGGCACGCCCAAGGGCGTTGCCATCACCCATCGGGGCGTGCTGCGGCTCATCGCCGGCATGGGTGTCTCGTCTCGCGAGCCCGGCGAGGTCATCCTTCAGGTGACTCCGCTGACGTTCGACCCTTCAGCGCTGGAGATCTGGAGCGCGCTGCTCACCGGAGCGCGGCTCGCCGTGTACCCGCCGGGGACGCCGGAGGTGACGGAGCTGGCCCGCGTCATCGACCAGCACCACGTCACCTCCGCGGTGCTCGCCACGGCCCTCTTCGATGTCATGCAACAGCATGAACCGGAGGCCCTGTCCCGACTGCCTCGGCTGTTGGTGGGAGGCGACGTACTGCCCGTCCCCACGGCGCGCGAGCGGCTGGCGCGAGGGCTTGCGCTCATCAACGCGTACGGCCCCACGGAAGCGACCGTGGCAGCGACGCTGCAGGTGCTGTCACCGGGCATGCTCCTGGGCGACTCCATCCCCATCGGCCGCCCCATTCCGAACACCCAGGTCTACGTCCTCGACGCCTCGCTGCGGCCCGTCCCGGTGGGCGTGCCCGGCGAGCTGTTCATCGGAGGCCCGGGACTGGCGCGTGGCTACCAGGGACGTCCGGCGCTCACCGCCGAGCGCTTCGTTCCGCATCCCTTCTCCACCACGCTCGGCGAGCGCCTCTATCGCACGGGAGACCGCGTGTGCTGGACGCAGGACGGCGCGCTGCGCTTCCTGGGACGCATCGACCTCCAGGTGAAGTTGCGCGGCTTCCGCATCGAGCTGGGTGAAATCGAGTCCTCCCTGCGCGCGCATCCCGAGGTGCGCGAGGTCGCCGTCCTCATTCGGGAGGACGTGCCCGGCGACAAGCGCCTGGTGGCCTACGTCGTCACGGCCGACGGCAAGGCCCTCACCGGTGAGGAGCCGAGAGCGTGGCTGCGGCAACGGCTGCCCGAGTACATGGTGCCCGCGCACGTCATGTACCTGTCCGCCCTGCCTCAGACGACGCACGGCAAGGTGGACCGCAAGGCCCTGCCGATTCCGGACGCGTCTGGCTTCGACACGGGGAGTCCGCACGATCCGCCCGCGACGCCCATGGAGGAGCGACTGGCGGAGCTGTGGCGCGAGTTGCTGCGAGTCCCCACGGTGGGCCGTCACGACAGCTTCTTCGATCTGGGCGGCCACTCGCTGATGGCGACCCGACTGGTGGCGCGCATCCGCGACGAGTTCAGCGTGGAGCTGGGACTGCGAGCCTTCTTCGAGTCCCCCACGCTGGCGGGGCTCGCGGAGCGCCTCACCAGCGCGACGTCGAGCAGCTCCCTGCCGGAGCTGGGAAAGCCTCGCGGCCAGGGCATCGTGCCCCTGTCCTTCGCGCAGCAGCGCCTGTGGTTCCTGGATCAGCTCCAGCCGGGCACGTCGGTCTACAACATACCGGTGGCGCTGCGCCTGTCCGGGCGCCTGGAACCCACCGCGTTCCAGCAGGCCGTCGACGAGCTGGTGCGCCGCCACGCGTCGCTGCGCACCACGTTCCGCGCGGTGGAAGGCGAGCCTCATCAGGTCATCCACCCCGCCCTGCCCGGAAACCTCCGGATGGTGGACCTCACGAGCCGGTCCGCCGAGCAACGAGCAGAAGAGACGACGCGGCTCGCGATGGAGGATGCGAGCCGTCCGTTCGACCTCGCCTCGGGGCCGCTCATGCGCACCACGTTGCTGGTGCTGGAGCCGAACGAGCACGTGCTGCTCTTGTGCATGCACCACGCCATCTCCGACGGCTGGTCTCAGACGGTGCTGGTGCGCGAGCTGGTCCAGCTCTACGAGTCGTTCCGCCAGGGCCTGCCGTCGCCCCTGCCGGAGCTGCCGATTCAGTACGCGGACTACGCCCTCTGGCAGCGCGACTGGCTCCAGGGCGCGACGCTCCAGACGCAGCTCGACTGGTGGAAGGGACGGCTCTCGGGAGCAGCCGGCACGCTGGACTTGCTCACCGACAAGCCTCGCCCGGCGGTGCTCTCTCACCAGGGCGCCAGCATCCCCCTGAGCCTGTCACCCGCGCTCAGCAACGCGCTGGAGGCCCTGGCTCAACGTGAGCGCGTCACGCCCTTCATGCTGTTGCTGGCCGGGTTCCAGACCTTGCTGCACCGGTACTCGGGGCAAGATGACATCCTCATCGGCTCGCCCATCGCGGGGCGCCACCATGCCCGGACGGAGGGCCTCATCGGCTTCTTCGTCAACACCCTGGTGCTGCGCGCCCGCTTCGCTCCGGACCTCACGTTCCGGAGCCTGCTGGCCCAGGTGCGCGACATGACGCTCGGGGCCTACGAGCACCAGGACATCCCCTTCGAGCGACTGGTGGAGGAGCTTCAGCCGACGCGTGACTTGAGCCGTACTCCGCTGTTCCAGGTCCTCTTCGCCCTGCAGAACACGCCAGACGCGGAGGTGGCACTGCCGGAGCTGACGCTGCGAAGCGTGGAGGTGGAATACACCGTCAGTCGCTTCGAGCTGGAGCTGGCCCTGACCCGAACGCCGGAGGGCTACAGCGGAGGACTGGCCTTCAAGACGGACCTGTTCGAGCGCTCCACCATCGAACGACTGGGGGCGCACCTGTTGCGCCTGCTGGAAGCAGCCGTCGCCGACGCGGACGCGCCGCTCTCCACCCTGTCGCTGATGACCGAGCCCGAACGCCGGCGCGTCCTCGTCGAATGGAATGACACGCGCGCGGACTACCCGTCCGAGGCCACCCTGCCCCAGCAGTTCTCTGAGCAGGTCCGGCGCACGCCCGAGGCCATCGCCCTCCAGTTCGAGGGCCAGCACCTCACCTATGCGGAACTCGACGCGCGCTCGAACCAGCTCGCTCGACACTTGCTGTCCCTCGGCTTGGGGCAGGAGCCGCGCCTCGCCGTGTGCATTCCGCGGAGCCTGGAGCTGTACGTGGCGCTGCTCGGCATCCTCAAAGCCGGCGGCTGCTACGTCCCGCTCGATTCGAGCCATCCGTCACGGCGCATCGCCTTCATGCTCAAGGACTCCAGCGTCGCCGGTGTCCTCACCGTGGGCGCGGTCCAGGGCGTGCTGCCCTCGGGTGCCTGGCCCGTGGTGGCGCTCGATACCGACGGGGGACGCATCGAGAGCCAGTCCGCGGAGCCACTCTCCGTGCCGCTGGCTTCGGACAGTCTCGCGTACGTCACGTACACGTCGGGCTCCACGGGAACGCCCAAGGGCGTGGCCATCACCCACCGGGGCGTGCTGCGCCTCGTCTCCGGTATGGGCTTCGCGTCTCGCGAGCCGGGCGAGGTCATCCTCCAGGTGGCTCCGCTGACGTTCGACCCGACGGCGCTGGAGATCTGGAGCGCGCTGCTCACGGGGGCGCGGCTCGCCGTGTACCCGCCGGTGACACCGGAGGTGACGGAGCTGGCCCGCGTCATCGACGAGCACCACGTCACCACCGCGCTGCTGGCCACCGCCCTCTTCGACGTCATGCAGCAGCATGAGCCGGAGGCCCTGTCCCGACTGCCCCGGCTGTGGGTGGGTGGCGACGTGCTGCCCGTCCCCAGGGCTCGCGAGCGATTGGCGCGTGGGCTCGCGCTCACCAACGCGTATGGCCCCACGGAAGTCACCGTGGTGACGACGCAACAGGCGCTGCCACCGGGCGAGCCCCTGGGCGACTCCGTCCCCATTGGCCGGCCCATTCCGAACACCCAGGTCTACGTCCTGGATGCGTCGCTGCGGCCCGTCCCGGTGGGCGTGCCCGGCGAGCTGTTCATCGGAGGCCCGGGCCTGGCACGTGGCTATCAGGGACGTCCGGCGCTCACCGCCGAGCGCTTCGTTCCGCATCCCTTCGCCACCACGCCGGGAGAGCGCCTCTATCGCACGGGAGACCGCGTGTGCTGGACGCAGGACGGCGCGCTCCGCTTCCTGGGACGCATCGACCTCCAGGTGAAGGTGCGTGGCTTCCGCATCGAGCTGGGTGAAGTCGAATCCGCCCTGCGCGCGCATCCCGAGGTGCGCGAGGTGGCCGTCGTCGTCCGGGAGGATGTGCCCGGCGACAAGCGCCTGGTCGCCTACGTCGTCACGGCCGACGGCAAGGCCCTCACCGGTGAGGAGCCGAGAGCGTGGCTGCGGCAACGGCTGCCTGAGTACATGGTGCCCGCGCACGTCATGTACCTGTCCGCGCTGCCGCAGACGACGCACGGCAAGGTGGACCGCAAGGCCCTGCCGGTGCCGGACGCGTCTGGCTTCGATATGGGGAGGGCGCACGAGCCGCCCGCGACCCCGTTCGAGTCGAGACTGGCGGAGCTGTGGACGGAGCTGCTCCAGGTCCCCCGCGTGGGCCGTCACGACAGCTTCTTCGAGCTGGGCGGCCACTCGCTGATGGCGACCCGACTGGTGGCGCGCATCCGCGCGGAGCTGGGCCTGGAGCTGGGCGTCCGTACACTCTTCGAGTCCCCCACGCTGGCGGGGCTCGCGGAGCATCTCCAGCGCGGGCTGTCCATGGAACGAGGGCTCGCGGTGCTGCCGCCGCTGGTGCCCGTGCCGCGAGGAGGCGCGCTCCCGCTGTCCTTCGCGCAGCAGCGATTGTGGTTCCTGGACCAGCTCCAGCCCGGACAGGCGCACTACAACATCCCCTGGGCGCTCAAGCTCCTGGGCCCGGTGAACCTGACGTCGCTCCAGCGTGCCTTCGACGCGCTGGTCCAGCGTCACGAGTCACTGCGCACGACCTTCACGATGGAGGGCGGCGAGCCGCGACAGGTCATCCATGCGACGGCAACTCCGCCGTTCAACGCGGTGGACCTGATGAAGCTGCCTCCCGAGCAGCGTGAGGCCGAAGTGCTCCGCCTCTCCACTGAGGACGCGCTCGGTCCGTTCGACCTGGCCGCGGGTCCCCTGCTGCGAGTCACCGTGCTGCACGTCACGCCGACGGAGCACGTCCTGCTCGTGTGCATGCACCACATTGTCTCGGACGGTTGGTCCATGGGCGTACTGGTGCGTGAGCTGACCCAGCTCTACGAGGCCTTCCAGCGAGGAGCGCCGTCGCCCTTGCCGGAGCTGCCGGTGCAGTACGCCGACTACGCGGTGTGGCAGCGAGGCTGGCTCAAGGGTGAGGCGCTGAGTGAGCAGCTCGGGTGGTGGAAGCGTCACCTCGATGGCGCCGCCCCCGCGCTGGAGCTGCCCACGGACAAGCCTCGTCCGGCCGCGCTCTCGTCCCATGGCGGACTGGCGTCCCTGCGACTGTCTCCCGCGCTGAGCGACGCGGTGGACGCGGCGACCCGCCGCGAGAAGGTCACGCCCTTCATGCTGCTCCTGGCCGCGTTCCAGGCCCTGCTCCAGCGGTACTCGGGACAGGACGACGTGGTGGTCGGCTCGCCCATCGCGGGCCGTCGACATGCACAGACCGAGGGCATGCTGGGTGTCTTCATCAACACCCTGGCGCTGCGCGCACGCTTCACGCCGGAGCTGACCTTCCGAGGTCTGCTGGCCCAGGTGCGTGACACGACACTCGGCGCCTATGAGCACCAGGACCTCCCGTTCGAGCGACTGGTGGAAGAACTCCAGCCCGCGCGGGACCTGGGCCGGACGCCCCTGTTCCAGGCCATGTTCGTGCTCCAGAACGCACCGACTCCCGAAGTCGCGCTGTCGGACCTGACGCTCAAGAGCGTGGACGTGGAGCACAGCTCGACCAAGTTCGAGCTCAATCTCCACATGGTCCGAGCGACCGACGGCTACCAGGGCGGTCTCGTCTTCAGCACCGACCTGTTCGAGCCGGCCACCGCCGAGCGCCTCATGCACCACTTCCAGCACCTGCTGGAGCGCGCGCTCGCCACGCCGGATGCCCCGCTGGCCACGCTCTCGCTGCTCACGGATGACGAGCGGAAGCGACTGCTCCTGGACGCCCCCTCGGTCGAAGCGAGTGTGCAGCCGGGGCATCCCTTCCATCGCCTCTTCGAGCAGCAGGCCGCACGAACTCCCGAAGCCCCAGCGCTTCGCTGCGAGGACCAGGCGTGGAGCTACCGGCAGCTCGACCAACGCGCCAATCAGCTCGCGCATCACCTGCGCGCGTTGGGTGCCGGGCCGGATGTGCCCGTGGCCCTGTGCCTGGAGCGTGGCGTGGAGGTGGTCGCCGCGCTGCTCGCGGTCCACAAGGCGGGAGCGGCCTACGTCCCGCTGGAGCCGTCACAGCCCGCGGCGCGCCTGCGCGGCCTCGTGGAAGAAGTGTCCGCACCCATCGTCGTGACGGAGGCGCGCCTCGCGGGTGCCTTCGACGGACTCGACGTCCGGTGCGTGCGGATGGATGAGGACGCGGCGCTGCTCGCGAAACAGCCTGTCCACGCGACGGGAGTCGAGGTCGGCCTGGAGCACCTGGCCTACGTGCTCTTCACGTCGGGCAGCACGGGTCGGCCCAAGGGCGTCGCGGTGCCGCACGGCCAGCTCATGAGCTACGTGCACGCGGCCATCGACCGACTGCGGCTGACCGAGTGCGCGAGCTTCGCGATGGTCTCCACCTTCGCCGCGGACCTGGGCAACACGGTGCTGTTCCCCGCGCTCGTCACGGGTGGGCTGCTGCACGTGTTGACTCAGGAGCGGGCACGAAGTCCGGAGGGGGTGGCCGAGTACTTCCAGCGCCACGCGGTGGACTGCGTGAAGATCGTCCCGTCGCATCTGGCCGCGTTGCTGTCGGTGCCGGAGCCGCGACGTGTCCTTCCGCGCAAGCGATTGGTGCTGGGCGGCGAGTCGTCGTCGTGGGCCCTGCTGGAGAAGGTCCACGCGCTCGCGCCGGAGTGCGAGGTCTTCAATCACTACGGGCCGACGGAGACGACGGTGGGTGTCCTCGCGGGGCGGGTGGAGCTGCCGCCCGGTGACAAGGCCCCCGCGCAGGTCCCGCTCGGTCGGGCCTTGGGACAGACGCGCCTGTACGTGCTGGACGCGGGCCTGCGGCCCGTCCCCGTGGGGATGCCCGGTGAGCTGTACGTGGGTGGCCCCCAGGTGGCCCGAGGCTACTTCGGGCGTCCCGAGCTGACGGCGGAGCGCTTCCTCGCGGACCCGTTCAGCACGGCGAGCGAGGCACGCATGTACCGCACGGGAGACCGGGTCCGGTGGCTCGCGGATGGCCGCATGGAGTTCATCGGACGCATGGACTTCCAGGTGAAGGTGCGCGGCTTCCGGGTCGAACCCGGCGAGATCGCCGCGGTCTTGCGCGAGCACGAGTCCCTGCGAGACGCGGTCGTGGTGACGCGAGACGATGGCGCGGGAGACAAGAGGCTCGTGGCCTACGTCGTGGCCTCGACGCCGCCCGCGCCGGATGTGGCCACGCTGAGAACGTGGCTCCAGCAGCGCCTGCCCGAGTACATGGTGCCGTCCGCCTTCGTCGCCCTGCCCGCCCTGCCGCTGACGCTCAACGGCAAGGTGGACACGCGGGCCCTGCCGGAACCGTCCGTCGATGCGTCCGGAACGGAGTCCGCGCTGCCGCCGAGGACACCTCTGGAGCTGCGGCTGGTGCGCATCTGGGAAGAGGTGCTCGGAGTCCGCGCCGTCGGAGTCCGCGCCAACTTCTTCGAGCTGGGTGGTCACTCGCTGATGGCCGTGCGCCTCATGGCGGCGGTGAGCGAGGCGGTGGGCCGCCCGGTTCCGCTGGCCGCGCTCTTCCAGGCGCCCACGGTGGAGCAGCTCGCGGTCCTGCTCAGCGACAACGCCCCTCTCACCCCGTCCACCGTGGTGCCCTTCGGAGCCCCGCGCCCTGGCGGGAAGACGCCGTTCTTCTGCGTGCACCCCGTGGGAGGCAACGTCCTCGCCTACGCCGAACTGGCCCGTCGACTCGGAGCGGAGCGTCCCTTCATCGGCCTCCAGGCGCGGGGCGTGAACGGGGAAGCCGCACCGCGAGGCACCGTCGAGGAGATGGCCCAGGCCTATGTGACGGCGATGCGTGAGGTCCAACCCTCGGGGCCCTACCTGTTGGGAGGCTGGTCGCTCGGCGGCGTCATCGCCTACGAGATGACCCAGCAGCTCCGCGCGCAGGGGGAGCAGGTGGAGCTGCTCGCGCTCATCGACAGCTACGCCCCGGATGTGACGCGGGCCCAGGAGCCGTCGGAGTTGGATCGGTTGCAGGTGGTCGGCATGTTCGCGAGAGATTTGCTCGGGGCGTCGCTGACGAACCTCGCTCTCGACTTCGGCGCGCTCGCGGCGCTGGAGCCGGACGCGGTCCTGGAGCACCTGCTCGCGGCGGGCACCCAAGCGGGAGTCCTTCCTCCCGGAACGGACCCCGAACAACTGAAGTCCCTGCTGCGGGTGTTCGAGGCGAACCTGGGTGCCGCGCGTCGCTACGTGGCGAAGCCGCTGTCCACGCGCGCGGTGCTGTTCAAGGCCACCGAGCACGACGCGGAGCTGCCCACGGATGGCGGCTGGTCCGCGCTCATCGGTGAAGGACTGGAGCGTCACCCGGTGAAGGGAGACCACTACGGACTGCTGCGTGAGCCCGGCGTGCAAACCCTGGCCGAGCGACTGCGGGATGCGCTGAAGTCCTCGCGCTGAGCAGGCACGTGAGGTGGCTGCCGCGACTCGGACATGGAGGTCCGACGCGGCAGCCACGTGAGGACTCGCTTCCACTGCGTCATGTGCATGTTCTCCATTCGTTGTGGGCTCTGAACCCGTCAACGGCTTGGAGAGACCTGGACGCCGTTGTGATGGGGCGAACTGTTAGCCGCTGGAGCGGAGCACGTGCGCAGCGGCTCGCGAGGCCTGTCTCGGGGCCGCGGTCGAACTCGAGTCACCCGCGACGAAAGGACGTGCGAGGGCGGTGAGACACCGGCCCGCTTCGCTACCAGGAGAGTACCCATGACGTGCAGGCAATGGCGCTGGCGTGTTGCCGCGACCCAGCGGGAGCTCGATGACGTGGCTCGCATCCGCTGGGCTGTCTTCGGCGGAGAACTGGGATTGCTGCCCGAGCAGTCCGCGCTGTCTCGGCGGGAGGTGACGTGCGTCGACACGCTCGACACCACGGTGCATGTGCTCGTCCATGCCGGCGACGAGCCGGTGGCGACCATGCGAGTCGCGTTGCCCAACGCGGAGGTGGCGGCGAACCTGGGTGGGAAGGTGGGGCTCGAGCTGGAGCAGCGAGTGGACCTCTCGGGTCTGCTCCAGCCGGGAAGGCTGTTCGCGGAACCCTCGCGCTTCTGCGTGTTGCCGAAGTGGCGGCGCTCGGAGGCCGTCACGTGGCTGCAGGCGGGCATGTACGCGGAGAGCCGGCGGCGCGGAGTGACGCACTGGATTGCGTCCGCGAACCTGGAGACGGACTCGCCCGAGGACGCGCTCCTCTCCTGGCAGGTGGCGGCCCACCGGGGATGGCTGAGTCCTCACTGGCGCGTGGCCGTGACCGACCCGTGTAGGGCCCCGGTGCGGCCCCGCAGTCCCTTCTACACGCCCGAAGAACGGGCACAGGCGGCGCAGGGGCTGTTGGACGGACTGCGGCTGCCCAGGGCGCCCTCGCTCTTCGCCAGGACGATGGGGGCGCGCTTCATCGCGGAGCCGCTCTACGACACGTATTTCCAGTGGTTCACGCTGCCGCTCGTCATGGTGCTCGATGAAATTCCGGCGGACTCCGTGGCGCGCTTCCACGCGATGGAAAACGGCATGAGTCCCGCCGCCTAGACCGGGGCGGCTGTTCCCTTCCTTTCACCTTCAACACGCGGCGACCGGGAGCCCCATGGGCACCGGACAGGAGACGTACGTGCGAACACAGGCGAAGAATCACGCGGGAGCGAATTGGTTGGCGGCGCTGGACGCGGAGGCGCGAGGGCTGGTGGCGGCGGTGGATGCGCGGCCCGACGGCCACCGCCTCTTCGAGGGCTCCCTCGATGCCGCGGGCTACATCCACTACCTCGTCCAGACCTACCACTACGCCCGATGGAGCACGCCGATCCTCGGCGAGGCGGGCGAGCGGCTGAAGCGGCTGGGACGGCACCCGGAGTTGGCGCAGTTGCTGATCCAGAAGGGGGAGGAGGAGCGGGGGCACGACCGGTGGCTGTTGTCGGACCTGAAGAACCTGGGGTGCTCGGAGGAGTCCGTGGAGACGGCGGTGCGGAGTCCGGCGGTGGAGGCCTATACAGGGTGGAACTTCTTCACGTCCCGCGCGGGCGTGCCGACGGCGGTGTTGGGGACCGCGTACGTGCTGGAGTACCTGTCGCAGACGCGGGCGGGCGTGTGGGCCCGGCGACTGAAGGAGGTGTCCGCCATTCCCAACATCCACAAGTCCGTGACGTTCCTGCGCAGCCACGGGGCACTGGATGGCGACCACGTGGCGGAGATGGCGCGGCTTCTCGAGCGATTGACGGAGCCCGAGGACCAGGAGGCCATCCTCTTCTCGGCCCGCATCGCCCGGAGCGTCTACCCGTGCATCTTCCGTGAGGTCGGAGCCTCCACCCTACCCCTCGCGGGGTAGAGACAACCGCACGCAGGCTGGGGGAACCTCCCGTTCGAACCCTGGCCTTCGGGAGGACGCCTCACACGGGCCTGTTGAGGAGGGCTGCCTGGTAGAGGAAATCGGCGCGACCATCGACGCCCAGCTTGCCGAAGAGGTTACGCACGTGGGTCTTCACCGTCTGGCCCGAGATCTTGAGTTCATCGGCGATCTGCCCGTTGGACCAGTTTCGAAGCACACCCCTCGCGATGTCGAGCTCGCGGGGCGTGAGCTCGCGCTGCATGTGCAAGGGGAGCGGGATGGAGTGGGGAAACTCGGTCAGCAGGAGGGCCCATTGGCGGGGGCCGTCACTGGCGGGTAGCTCGACGAACCGGCACGTGCGGTAGCCCTCGGGATGATTGATGACCCACAAAGTCCTTCCGAGCCGCGAGTCCAAGTCCATCCGAACCAGGGCGTCCAGTCGCTCCTTGAGGACGCGAGGGAGGCCGGAGGCGTGTACGTCCGAAGGGGTGAACCAGCGCTCCAGCAGGGCCGTGGCGTGCGGGGAGCGGAATACCTCACGCGTGGGAGGCTCCAGGATGAGGAAGGCGGAGTCCTTGCGTTGGAAGAGCTCCTGGAGCAGTTGGGTGCGGGCGGTCAGGTCCTGGTAGTCCTGGCAGTTGCCCACGGAGTTGGCCAGGTGCCTGGTGAGGCTGGAGAGCGCGGTGATGCTCTGGGAGGAGAAGGCGGACCGCGTGTGCCGGTAGAACGCGAAGGCGCCGACGACGCCGGGGCGGATGGGCACGAGGACGGCCATGATGTGCTCCAGAGGCAGCTCAAGCTCCACGCTGCGTTGGTAGACGAGGGTTCGTTCGTACTCCCCGCGGGAGAGCAGCTGCGTGTCGCAGGTGGGCACTTCGGGCTGGGCGAGGATGGGGGCCCGGAGGAAGTCATGGTCGACCAGTCCGGCGTACTCCTTGAGTATCGGGATGGGGTGGCCGGGGACGTGCCATCGGAAGTCGAGCGAAGGCGCGACGCGCATGAGGCACAGGGCCATGGAGTCGGCCTGGACGAACTCGAGAAGCGGCGCTCGAGTCGCTTCAAGGACCTCCGGAAGGGACCGCGAACCGCCCAGGGCCACGGTGACGGTGTCCCGGACCCTGAGCTCGCGAGAGTTGAAGTCCCGTGGGTTGAACATCCGCCGCTCCTTGGCAGGCAACCCCGTGAGGTATGCGGGGCTGTCCCCCGTCCTTAGGTCCGGACTGAAAATCTGTCCCTCGCCCTTCGGGGCGATTGACGGAAACCTGGCAGCGCTCCTTCCACGCACAACGCCATTCCAGTTCGGAGACCCTTCGAGTTGGAGGCGAGTGATTGAGCAGTGAAGAGAGCAGTTCAATGAATTTGTTCAAGACCCATGGCGGGCCAACGAATACTTCTTTGCGGCCAGCCGATGATTTCGGTGGGGCTGGCAAGTCCATGCATCGAGACCGATTACCCCCTCACGGAGCCCCCTTGACCGCAGTCCACGCCGCTTCATCCTCTTCCGTTTCAACCCCCCACTCTGCCGGTGCTTCAAAGAAAGCCCTGTGGACGGGGCGCATCTTGAGCGGCCTCGCCGTCCTCTTCCTGATCTTCGACGCCGTAGGCAAGGTGCTCTCCGCGCCGCAGTTCGTGGAGGGCACCCTCCAGCTCGGCTACCCCGCGAGCGTCGTCGTAGGACTGGGAGTGCTCCAGCTCGTGTTCCTCGCGGTGTACCTCTTCCCGCGCACCTCGGTGCTCGGCGCGGTGCTGTGGACAGGCTACCTGGGCGGCGCCATCGCGACCCACGTTCGAGTCGAGAGCCCGCTCTTCACGCATGTGCTCTCCCCCGTCTACTTCGCGGCGTTCCTGTGGGTCGGGCTCTGGCTGCGCAATGAGCGATTGCGCTCCCTCCTCCCCTTTCGTGAGGCGCAGTGAGTCGGGGGCGGCGAATGGCGCAGCCAAGGCCACTCCGAAGAACTCGCAAGCAATCGCTGGTTTTCAACTGAGACATTCAACTCCGCAGGGACTTCAAGAAAACCCCATGAAGACAATGAACAGGTTCACGCTCGCTGTGATGGCCATCCTCTGCTCGACCCTCTGGGTGACGGGATGCGACTCTGAAAACCCGCCCCCCAAGGCCCCGGAGAATCGCACCCCGGGCGCCTACGCGTCGGTGAACGGCATCAATCTGTACTACGAGCTTCATGGCACCGGCAGACCGGTGGTGCTGCTCCACGGTGGATTGTCTACCATCGATACGACGGAGCCCTTTCTGTCGACGCTCGCCCGGAGCCGGCAGGTCATCGCGGTGGAGCTCCAGGCCCATGGCCGCACGGCGGACATCGATCGCCCGATGAAGTACGAGCTGATGGCGGACGACATCGCTGCGCTCATCAAGCACCTTGGGTTCGAGAGCGCGGACGTCTGCGGCTTCTCCCTTGGAGGCGGCGTCGCGATTCAGCTGGGCATCCGGCATCCGAGCGTGGTGCGCAAGCTGGTAGTCGTCTCGGCGCCCTTCAAGAGCAACGGCTGGTACCCCGAGGTCCGGGCTGGGATGGCCTCCATGGACGCCGACGCGCTGGCAGGCTCTCCCCCGCACGAGGCCTATGTCAGGGTTGCGCCCAGGCCGGGAGATTGGCCCGTGCTGGTGTCCAAGCTGAGGCAGCTGCTGGCTGGGGAAGAGTATGACTGGACGGACACCCTTCGAACCCTCAAGGCGCCGACGCTGATCGTGGCCGGGGACACCGACAACATGCCTCCAGCCCACCTCGTCGAGATGCTTGGAGTGCTGGGCGGCGGTAAGGCAGACGGCGCGATGGGCAACCCGCCGAGCTCCCGCCTGGCCGTGCTGCCGGGTGTGAGCCACTGGAGCATCCTGACTCGAACGGATCTCCTGGAGCCCATCGTCCCGGCGTTCCTCGACGAGCCGATGCCGGCCGCAAAGCCCTAACCTCCGGAGACTGCATGTCATTCAAAGCGTAATTCGACTCCATCAAGGAGAAGACGGGCACGGACTGGAGGACTTCGCCAGGCTTGTCGCCAAGGTGGACCCAACGCCGCCCCAACGCGTCAGTAATACTCTTCCGACTCGAAGAAGCGGTTTGGCGCGCATCCTACAGCGGCCCGAAATTCACGGTGGAAGTGAGATTGATCGCAATAGCCAGCGTCGAGGGATAGCCGCGACAGGCTCACGCCCGGTCGGTAGGAGTCGACGACCTGGCGCAACCGGATGATGGACGCAAGGTGCTTGGGTGAAGTGCCGACAGTGCGGCGGAAGCGCTTCTCGAACGCGTCCTGACTGATGTGGAGTGACTTGGCGAGCGCGCCAATCCGAAGCGAGCCGTGAGCCTCGCGGATGGCGCGCACTGCCGCTGCGACAATCTGATCGGGCTCCCGAGGCCTCAACCGTGCGCACAAGAACTGCTCCACAAGCTCCGACCGCTCCGTGGCATTCTCCGAATCCGCTATGCGGGACGAGAGGCGATCCACATCTGCGCGTGGCACCAGATCGTCGAGTGCCTGAATCGTATCAAGGAACTCGTGCAAGGGCTCCGCGAAGAACTGCGCGGCCCCTGCCTCTTTGAACGTCACGAGGACGTTCCCCCCGTTCGCCGAGGCCCGTATCCGGCGCACGATGGAGCCCATGCCTGAGATGGCGCTGCTTGGGAGCTTGCGCTCGGAGCTCCCCTGAATCTGGCTCGCGGAGCCCCTGAAGGCGATGCCGAGAGTGATGCCGGGGTCGGGAAGCAACGTGCGCGTCCCTTCCTGGCCTCCCTCGAGCACCATGATCGAACGCACGAAGGGCGCCAGTTGCTCGCCAGGCGCGAACAGCCTGACAGAAGGCACGAACGGCATCATTTGTTCGCTGGGAGGGAACAGCCTCGGCATGACACATGCTCATGGCACCAAGGGCGCCACGGTTCAACGAAAATGCCAAGACCCGCTCTGCTTCGCCAGCTCAGACACTGAAGTCGCCTCACCCTCGCGGTTCTCGCTCGGCAGCGTGTCTCCAGCGAACAATTCGTGACGAAGCTGCTTTGCTTTCCTTGTCTGAGAAAGCGCAGTCCTCCATGACGATCATGAGCATGCGGTACGCCCGATGACAGACACTTCGGTCACGAAGCCGCACTGCTTGCTCGACGCCATCAAGTGTAGCGTGCCATGCGGGTTGGTAGCACGCGCCCCTGGATTCAAAGCCGGTCCACTCGCCAGAGCGCATGCCCCCAGTCCTGGGCCCGGTACGCAGTCAGCGGCCCTCCTCGGCTCCTCCGCCTAGGGGCCCGACGGCTTTTCGGGCGCCGGGAAAGCTGGCCGCCTGAAAGGCGGGGCGGGCAGCGTCACGTGGGTCGGTACCGCACGGGTGTCGCCGGTCTTGAGGAACTCGATGATTGCCGCCCGGGCGGCGGGCTGTTGATCGAGAAGGGCATAGCGAGCGCCGTGCCTGCCGCGGTGCACCAGGATTGTTCGGCTGTTCGGAAAATACGGCAGCATGCTCAGTGTGTTTTCGACGGGCGTAGACGTGTCCCAATCGCCGTGAATGAAGAGCACCGGGGTGGAACTCAACACCGGCACCCGCAGGTCGTCGCCCACGTCCGGGCTTGGCCAGACCGGCGCCGATGCGGTGTACGCGTCGAGTGCGCCCATGCCCAGGAGATCGCCGCCCAGGTCGGTTCGAAGCAGGTGCTCGCGGGCCGTCGTCACCCCCAGGCTCGTATCAATCAGCGGGCCGATGAGGGGAAATTGGTTGTCTTTGCTCTGCTTCACGAGCTCGCGCGCCCAGTCGTCATAGTGGCCATGATAGAGCGACAGAACGAAGGCCGGCCACACGTGGGCGGGCACGACGAGCGAGTCGCGAAGCTCTTTGAGCCCGAGCACCACATCTTGAACCCTCCCCGTCATCTCGTCCTTGACCTTGACCGTGATCGGCGCGCGCGCGAAGCGGTCGCGCACCGCACGCAACGCGGTCATGATGCCGCCCTTCGGCAGGTAGGGCGCGAGCCCGGGGTCTCGGTCGGCGTCGAAGGCGATGCGTTGAAGCGCCGCGAGGACGTGCGAGGGCATGTCGTACCCGAAGTCGAGCGGCTCGACGGCCGCCAACTGTGCGCGGGCCACGATTTCGGGGTGAAGCCGCATCACGGCGAAGGCCCACTGCGACCCGAAGCTCTCCGCGAATAGCGTGATCTTGTCATACCCAAGGGCCCGCCGCAGATCGTTCACGTCTTCGGCGCACTGAACGATGGTGTACCCGGCGAGGTCTTTGTCCGGGTGGGCCGCGATTGCTTCTCGGGCCGCCTTCACCATGTTCGCGGCGTCGGCCGACGGCGAACCCGGCCTGTCCAGGGGTCGCTGTGGCCAGGCGAATTCCAGCACTTCTCCGCGCTTCGAATAGCCGCGTTGGTCGACGACCACGACGTCGCCCGCGGCGCTGAGCCTTGCGAAGAGTTGGAGCAAATCCTGTCCGTAGGGGTCTCCGTCGACAAAGGCTCTGAGATTGCTGCTCCCGGGCCCGCCGGCCATGTCGAAGATTGGCGGAGCGCCGGTGGGCTGTGCCGCACGGATACGGGCGAACCCGATGCCGATGACGCGGCTGCCCGGGACGGCCCGGTTTTCTGGCACGTAGAGGGTGCCTATCTCGAACCGGACCGTCTCGCCCCCGGCCGTTTTCGCCGACGCGGTCTCCATCACCACCTCGCCGGCCTTGTGCGCGCTCGCGGCGTGGGCCTGCGAGGTGATGCTGGCGAGCGCGAGGGCCACGAACGCCCCGGCTGTACGACCGAACCACGTCGGTTCGATGCGCGCGATTGATTTCTCCATGGCGAAGCCCTCCTGGTGTGACGCGTGCGTTGGACTGGGCCCAGGCACCTCTCGAGCGAGGCGTGACCTAAGGGCCCGTCAGAAGGCTCACGTTACCCGCGGGCGTACTGCGGTTCTTGAACGCGATTAGGGAGGCTTGACGCGCGTCGTGGGCCGCGCCCCATCCGTCGCGAACGCGTCTCACGTCGGCGACTGCCGTCGCAGCGCCCCCGGCGGGGCGCCCCGCTCGAGGCGAATGGCCCTCGTCATATGACTCTGATCGGCAAAGCCGACCACCGCCGCCGCTTCGGCGAGCCCGACCCCGCGGTCGATGAACTCCAGCGCGCGAAACACGCGATGGGCGCGCAAATAGTGGCGCGTCGTCATGCCCCAGTGGGCGCGAAAAGATTGCGCGAGATGCACGGGGTGCGCGCCGACGACGCGCCCGAGTTCTCTCAGCGTTGGCGGCCGGACCATGTTCGCCACGAGGAGCTCGCGTGCCTCGTCGAGCCAGGCTGGCGGGCGCGGTCGGCGCATTTCATTGAGCGTGTGCAGAATCATGTGGGCCGCATCACGTACGAGACGGCTCCGGCGCGAGCGGAGCTCGCCGAACGCCCGCACCAGGTGCCCTCCGAGTTGCAGGGCGGTAGCGGGATCGAGGCGGGGCGGGTCGATTGCGGCGCGCGCCCGTCGGTCGTCGGGGTCCATCTGGACGAACAGCAAGCGAGCGCCCTGCGCGTGGTATTGGGTTTCGTGAGGGCGATAGGGTCGACGCGTGAAGAGGGCGAGCGGCGTGTGGCTCTCGAGCTCGAGCCCGGCCCGTTCACTGCCCCCGCCCGCCAGCAAGACGCCGAGTTTCGCCGTGTCGTGCGTATGCGTAGGCAAGACGAGCGCGGGCGCGTGACGCACCTCGATGACACGCAGCCCGTCGATTCGCATCTCGTCGTCGATGACAGCGTAGCCTTTGATATGGTTCATCGCACTGGCTCCCTAGAAGAGGCGCTTCGAAGCGTGGTTGGGCGAAGCTCGTGCGTGCGGGGTATGCGTCAGGACGATTGACGGAAACCTGGCGGGTCTGAAGGCGGCGCGTCAAGACTACCGTGCCTGCCGAGGCGACCGCGCACCTTCCCGTCGGGTCGTTGAACCGGAGCCGGTCATGGTCGAGAGCATGAAAGCACCGCTCCGCCACCTCGTCTCCGCGGTGGGCGGCGGGCCGTACTGAAGAACCCGGCCACGCGTCACGCGCGGAGCCGAGCACCTGGGCCGTGTTCCTCAAGGGGAACACGGCCCTTCGTGTTTCCGGGGTCCGGCGTCGCGGGTGCGCGCTGATGACTGGAGCCAGTCCCCTGATGACTGCAGTCATCGGCTGGGGGCCCAAGTGGAACACTCCGCTCCAGTGAAGTCGCGGGGTTGCGGAGACAGGATGGCTGGCATTCGCGCTGCAATGAGGGAATGCACGGGCGAGACGACGAACTCCTCGCCGCGACGGTCCCCCATCGCTGTCCTGAAACAGGTGACGCCCATGATCAAGACCAAGCCCTCGTCTCTCTCCCCCTCCAAGCTGCGTCAGAACACGCCGGACTCCGCCTCGGTCACCCCTCCGAAGAAGACGCCCTCCGCTGTCCCCGCGCAGCAGGACGCGAAGGTTCGCAACCCCTCGGGTGCGCCCTCGCAGGCGCAGCGGCCGACGGATGGGTTCGAGGGCAGGAACCCCGCGCCCGGCGGTCGGGGCACGCGCGCGCTGGATGCGCTCTCGAGTGTGTCGGGCGCCGCCCTGCCCGCGATGGAGACGCTTTCGAATGTGTCAGGCGCCGCCCTGCCTGCGATGCAGGCGTTCTCGCCCATGATGGCCGGAGGACAGCCCGCGATGCAGGCGCTCTCGCCCATGATGGCCGGAGGACTGCCGTCGATGGAGCAGCTCTCGCCCATGAACGCCCCCATGCGGATGGGCGGGATGCCTGCGATGGACACCCTCTCGCCCATGAACGCGCCCATGCCGAGGGGCCTACCCTCGATGGACGGGCTCCCGCAGGGTCTCGGGCTCCCCACCGCGCCGCCGATGATGACGCCGAACATGCTGGAGGGCATGCAGGTGCCCTCGCTGCCGGGCCTCGTCGACTTCGCTCCCCGTGGGCTGCCCTCGCAACTCCAGGACTTCGCTCCTCCGCCCTCGCTCCAGGAGCCCGTCAACCCCGCGCCGCGCGGGCTGCCCCCGCAGTTGAGGGACTTCGCGCCGGCCCGTGAGGCCACGCCGCGCGCCGCGCCGCAGGCCGAGCCGGAGTCCTCCGGCATCCCGAGCGCCAATGACAAGCGCCCGGCCGGGGACAAGCGCTCGGCGGCGCAGATCGTCGACGACTCGCCCGCGCTGAAGAACCTGGGCCGTCAGAAGGACATCAAGTTCGACCAGCTCTGCAAGCAGACGGGCATCGACCCCAAGCTGGACCTGAAGGACGCGAAGCAGAACCCGGACGCGGTGTTCCGCCTGGCCAAGGTGCTGGAGTTCATCGACAGCGCGAAGGCGTCGACCGGTGGGGACCGGGACAGCAAGGTGAAGAACGGCAAGGGTGACGGCAACATCGAGGGCATCACGAAGAGCGGTGATGCGCGGCACGGCACCGAGGCCGGAATGGTGAAGGACTTCGCCGAGCAGGGTTACTCGTTCCTGGGCGAGCAGAAGCTGCCGACGACGAAGGACACGCACGTCAAGGCGGACGGGAGCAACAAGGACAACTTCCAGTGGGCCGCGGGTGAGGCGGGCAAGCACCTGTGGTTCCTGCCGGCGGTGAGCAACGTGCTGACGGGCATCGGCAACTCGGAGGGTGGCGCGAAGGGCGTCTTCGAGGGCGCGGCCAAGGGCTACGTCAACACGCTGAAGGGCGCCGCGGAGGGGGTCCTCGGGGCCGTCACGACGGGCCGGGTGAACCCGGCCTCGCTCCTGCTCGGTGGCGCGGCGGGCGCGCTGGCCAACACGGAGGCCGCTCCGCAGCCGGTGAAGGACATCGCCAGCATGCTGTGAGCTTGAATCGAAGTGGGTGACCCGAGCGGGGGATCTGCTCGGTAGAGGGGCCTTCGGAGCAACCTTGCGGCGGCAGGGAAGCTCCGAGGGCCTTTCTATTTCTGGGACCGCGATGCGCCGTCCTGAGTCAGCCATGCGTCTCCAAGGACGTGGCTGAGGGTTCACGTGCATTGACTGCCGGATCAGGCCGAAATCATCGGCCTATTTCCCAGGAGGAGTTTCACCCCTCAGCCACTTGACGAGCCGCGTGCGCTGCCGGCCCCTCAGGCTGCTCATGACCGACACCTGCTCGAGGTCCCAATCGCTCCGCAGCCGCTTCGCGGCCAGGGCCATCCACTCGGGGAACCGCGTGGGCTCGCAGGCCCCCAGCCCGAGCGTGTCGTTCTGGAGCCTCTCGCTGTCGAAGTCGAAGACCGGCACGATTCGCCCTGGCTCCCCGTCCGGGCCCCAGGTGGACATGGAGAAGCTGAACCAGACCGGAGCCCGGCTGTCGACCGTCAGATGACAGTGGTAGCGGTAGGTCATCGACCGCGCGTCTCCCTCTTCGCCGCCCGTCGCGTAGAGCTTGAACCAGAAGACGTCCAGTTCGCCGAACCCCAGCGCGCGCGCCAGCTCCAGCGCCGGCGAGCGGGCACGACGCGCCTGGAGCAGCGCCTCCATCCGCTCGAACAGGGCATCCAGGGCCGGCGTGGAGCGCGCGTGGGTCCGCAGGTCCTCCAGCCTGTCCAACTCCCACCCCTGAGACTGCACCGCCCGCTCGACATGGGGGATGAGCGCGTCGAGCGACGCCTCGGACGCGTCGATGGTCAGCACCGCCAGCATGTCCAGGGACACCTCCTCGCTGGCCACGACGACGGTCTGGATCGCCTGGAGCAGTACGGGGTTCTCCGCCAGCCCCTGGAGCTTCGTCTTGCGCTGCTTCGAGCCCCAGCCATACGTCACATTCAAATCCAGCATCCCCTGGAGCGCTGTCCGCCACGACGCACACAGGGCCTCGTCGGAGCCCTCCCGGTCCACGCTCTCGCGCAGGAAGAAGACCGCCGGACGCACATCCCTCGCGAGCCGCTCCAGCACCGCGCGGATGACAGGCGCGGGCAACCGCTGACAGTGCTGCCCGAAGGACCCGAAGAACGAGCGGTCCGCTGGAAGGAGCTGCAGCGCCGCCCCCGCCGCGAGCATTGGGTCCACGTCCACCGGGAGCTTCTTGAGCACCTTGCTGAGGCGCTCCCAGTCCGGCGCCGGCTCCCCCAGCAGCGCGTGGAGTTCCTCCGAGGCACGTCGTCGACTCATTCCTCCACGTCTACCAGAGCCCCACCCGCACCGCCCCCCGGAGGCGCACACACCCGGGAAGGGGCTGACGCGCGAGGCCCCTGACGGCCAATCGCCAAACGACCGGTCGCCACCACGCCCCTCTCAGCGCGGCGCCGGGACGCGCTCCCCGAGGACCCAGTCACTTGGGGAGCGCGAATCCCGCCGCGGTGGGCGGAAACCTCAGCGCGGTGTGACCTTGAGCAGCTTGCCATTGGTGGCGTCGGTCAGCAGGTAGAGGGCTCCATCGGGCCCCTGCACCACCTCGCGGATGCGCTCGTTGCGGCCCTTGAGGAGATGCTCCTCGCCCACCACGCGGTCATTGCGAATCATGAGCCGCACGAGGGCCTGACTGACCAGACCGCCCACGAAGATGTCGTTGCGCCACTCGGGGAACAGGGTCCCCGTGTAGATGGCCATCCCCGAGGGGGCAATCACGGGGTCCCAGTAGTACACGGGCTGCTCCATGCCCGGGCCCTGCGGGCTGTCGTGGATGGGCGCGCCGGAGTACTCCTCGCCATACCCGATGGTGGGCCAGCCATAGTCCTTGCCCGCCTCGGGCCGGTTGAGCTCATCCCCTCCCTTGGGCCCCATCTCCACCGTCCACAGCCGGTTCTGGCTGTCGAGCGCCGCCGACAGGATGTTGCGGTGACCCACCGACCAGATTTCGGGCTTCGCGCCCTGGGTGTTCACGAACGGGTTGTCCTGGGGCACCGAGCCGTCGGGATGGATGCGAACCACCTTGCCGAAGTGGCTCTTCACGTCCCGCGCCTGCACCCGGCCCGCGAGGATGGAGCGCTCTCCGAGCGTGACGAACAGCTTGCCGTCGGGGGTGAACACCAGCCGTCCCCCCGAGTGCAGCGTCGACTCGAGTGTCGGCATCATTCGGAAGATGACCTGAACGTTTTCCACGCGAGGCTGCGAGCCCTCCTCCACGAGCTTCGCGCGCGCCACCGCCAGCCCGTTGCCACCCTGGCGTGGCTCGGCATAGGTCCAGTAGACGAGTTTGCTCTGCGCGTAGTCGGGACCGACCTCCACGTCGAGCAGTCCGCCCTGGCCACGGGCATCCACGGCGGGCAGCCCCGTGACAGCGGGAGACTTCGCGCCCTGCGGAGTGACGATGTAGAGCGAGCCGGTGGCCTTCTCCGTCACGAGCATGCGCTGGTCGGGCAGGAAGGCGATGGCCCAGGGGTTCCTGAAGCCAGAAGCAATCTCGGTGACCTGGATTGCCGTCTTCGATTGAATGGCCGGCGCGCGTGTCTGCTCGGGGAAGGCTCGAGAGAACTCGGGCACGTTGGGCGGACCCTGCGGAACCTCAGGACCGCTGGGAAGCGGATCCGGCGGGACACCCGCGTCTTCCGGCGGGACACCCGCGTCTTCCGGCGGGACACCCGCGTCTTCCGGCGGGACACCCGAATCCTGTTGGGGGACGCCCGAGTCTTGGGGCGTTGGCGTGGGGTCAGGGTCCTCGCTGCAACCAGCGAGGAGGGCGGCGACGATGAGGGGCACCGAGAGGATGCGCATGCGACTCTCTCCTGGGGGGATGGGGCGGCGGGAAGGTGCTGACCTGCCTGCTGGCGCGCAAGTCTCGTGGCGGGAAGGCCGCGATTCAACCCACGGCCGTGCGGTGCCGGGCATCCGACGATGTAAAATCACCGTGTCACGGGAGGAGACGGAGGGAATGGGCCAGGGGGAGCACCTGGCACACCGGACCTCACTTCGCGCCTGGGAGTGCGGACAGCGCGGCTCCCTGCGGCGCGAGCGGAAGGGAGCATCCGGCGGACGTCACCCGTCGGTCGGACACGCTTCCGTGGCGCTCCCGCACTTCGTGTGGTGGGTCCGTGAGCGTTTGGGGCGCCACCCAGAAACCCCAGTGTCCATTCACGGTCGCTTCATTCGCAGTTCTTGCCGCAGACGCTCCCGACCTTTTCTACACAGAGGCTGTCCCAAGAAACGGAGCAGCAGAATGGATCGACCGCGCAGATCGCTGAAACGCAGTCAGCCTTCGCACTGTCACAGTGGTTCACGAGAGAGGCACCTGGCGTGCAGAGCGAATGCGCACAAGTGCCGTCCGATTCTGCGCACGTCAGGCTGCCACAGACTGTTCGGACCTCGCCCACACAACGGCTGTCCCATGAGGAACTGCAGCAGTACGCGTCGGCCGTGCAGACCGACGAGACACACGGGTCGGAAGCCGGTGACAACGGAACTCCGGACGTGCACTTGTCGTGTATGGGGGCGCGCGCCCCGATGGAGAGGGACGTTCCGCTGCTCACGATCACCGCGGTCACCGCCGTGGGGGCCGAGGCGGAAGCAAGGCCAAAGAAGAAGCTCTTTTTTCCAGTCCCGGGACTTCCTCCAGCGCAAACCGGGGTTGCGAAGGTGAAGGTGAATTCATTGCCCACCTTGTTGGCGGAGGAGAGCCCGATGGTGCCGCTCCCACCGGAAGTCACGACATAGACCTGATCGGTCGGCCCCGTGCCGTTGTACTGAAAGGAGGCCACAGGACCGAAGGAGACTCGTAGCGACTGGACGCAAGGGATGTGGGTGATGCCGGTGGCATTGGTCAGGTCGACCACGTACTCGTAGCCGTAGTACCCCTGAGCCGGGGCACCGGTCGCTCCTGTGAATGTGCGCGTCTGCAAGCGCGCGGTCCCGGAGGTTCCTGGCAGAGGGATGGTGGCGCTCGAGTCGGTGACAGACAGCGTGCAACGGGTGTCGAAGACACAGTTGATCGCTGGTGCACCGACATTGACGACGCTGAGAGCTTCGGCTGCGGCAGGCTTCGACAGGACAAGCAGCGTCAACGACACAATCAATTGGATGCGAAGCATGTCATGACCCCACGTGTATTCATTGTGTTCGACATCAGGCTGGACCTTGCTTCTTCCGCAGCTCTGCCATCCCACAACCCGGCTCGCACCTGCGCAGCAAGGCTAGACGGAGAGCGTACAAAGGAAAAGTCTCGGTGCTATGACAATCTTCGTGAAAGCAGACCACTCTCGGTGGTGGAGTGACGCAAGAGTGATGGATTACCCTCCGGGCGGCCGTTTCCGATCTCGCCGGACATGTTGGTGCTTCACGCCCACACGGTGACCCACGGGTTCCAGGATGAGACGATGTCGCTGCCTCTCAGCAACGCCATACGTGGAATCCACGATAGTAATTACCTAGCTGCAATCCATGAATAAGTGATAATTAGCACACCATCCGTGAACGGGGGTGCGCATGTCAGTGAACAAAAACCTTTCCAGCCGCATGGCCTTCATCATTTCCCTGCTCATCGCCAGCGTGGCGTGGAGTGGGGCCTGGGCAGCGGGTTGGTCGCCTGCGGCGCCGATGTTGGGTCTCCGGTCGCTCCACAGCGCGACCCGGCTGGCGAATGGCAATGTGCTGGTGGCAGGCGGCTTCTACATCACGACGACCTGGAACTTCCCGACCGCCGCCGAGCAGTACAACCCCTCGACCAACACGTGGACATCGGCCGGCACCCTGCTCCGTGGACGCCGGGCCCATACCGCCACCCTGTTGCAGGACGGTAGGGTGCTCGTCACGGGAGGAGAGAGCCCCACCGGCACCCTGGCCCAGGCCGAGCTGTACAACCCGGCGACCAACTCGTGGACGGACGTGGCCTCCATGATCAGCCCGCGCGCCTTCCATACGGCGGTCCGGCTGCAGAACGGGAAGGTGCTGGTCGCCGGGGGCGCTCCCGTCAATTCGTCGACGAACGCGGCCGAGCTGTACGACCCGGCGACCAACATCTGGACGGCCGTGCCTTCCATGAGCAGCGCCCGCAAGCAGCACAGCGCGGCCCTGCTGGAGGATGGAAGGGTGCTGGTGGCGGGGGGCTACAGCGGGGGGACTCCCTTCTGGTCCAGCGCCGAGGTGTACAACCCGGCGACCAACTCCTGGTCGTCCGTGGGCTCCATGAGCACGGCCCGAGCGCTGTTCCCCCTTGCGGTCCTCCCCACCGGCAAGGTGCTGGCGGTGGGGGGAAACAGCGGAACGGGCCTGCCGCCCAGTGTGGATGCATTCGACCCTGCGACCAACACCTGGGCCCCGGTGGCGCCCATGGGAATCGGTCGCTACATGCACACCGCGACCGTGCTCGCGAACGGTCAGGTCCTGGCGGCGGGGGCCTATAGCCGGGACAGCGCCGAGCTCTACGCACCGGCGACCAACACCTGGACGAGCGCCGGCGTGATGAGCAGCCCCCGCGGTGAGCACACCGCGACCCTGCTCGCCAATGGGAAGGTCCTGGTGACGGGCGGAACCGGTGGCAGCGGCCATCTCGCGACGGCCGACCTGTATTCGCCCGACGTGGGGAGCGACCTGGGGAGCAGCCTGGGCTCGGGGCTGGTGCAGGCGGACACGTGCACCGCCACCAACGATTCCACGCCCGCGTGCAGCGCCGGCAGCACCGCGCCAGACCGGAGCTTCACCTGGACGGCGCCCTCGTCCGGCACCTTCACCGTGTCGACGACGGGCTCCTCCTTCGACACCGTGCTGTCCCTCTTCGACGCGAACACCGGCGCGGCGCTCGGATGCAACGACGACGTGAACGCCAGCACGTTCCAGTCGTCCGTCGCCGTGACGCTCTCGGCGGGACGGCAGCTTCGCATCGTCGTGGATGGCTACCGGACGCGGTGCGGCACCCTCACCCTCAACATCCAGTAGTCGCGGCCAGTCAGGGCGGGGCGCCTCCGGAGACGACGGGGGCGCGGTGGATTCGTGTCTGTTCAAACCCAGCATGGAGGCTTGCCATGAATCTGAGACGTCTGTGCAGCATCTTCGTCGTGCCCGCGCTGCTTGCGACTGGCTGCGGAGCGCTGGAGGACTCGAAGGCCGTGGGCGATGAGACGCGGGAGGCTAACGCGGACCTCGCCACGTCGGCCGTCTTCTCGGGCACGGTGCGCAACTCGGCGGGCGCCGTGCAGGCGGGCGTCACGGTGGTCATCAACGGAATCTCCCGGACCACGGACACCACCGGCCGGTACTTCATGTCCGTCGTGGCGTCGGCCAACGGCTACGTCCTCACCCTCCGGAAGAACGGACTGGCCTCGGCGACCGAGTTCTATTCGGCGAGCAAGACGAGCCTCAACCACACCCTTGAGACGGGCTTCGTGCAGACCGTCAGCCCGACGGTGGACAGCACGGTGACCACGCCCAGCGGCGTGAAGGTGAACCTGAAGGCGAACACGCTCGTCAACGCCAGCGGCGTGCCGGCCACGGGCCCGGTCAGCATCACCGTCGCGAGTTATGACCCGATGCGCATGCCTGGCGACTTCACGGCGGTGAACTCCAGCGGGCAGCAGGTCGCGCTCGAGTCCGTGGGCGCCGTCTTCGTGGGCGCCACCGATGCCAGCGGCGCGGCCCTCAACCTGGCGACGGGTGCCACCGCGACGGGCTTCATCCCCGTGCCCACGCAGGTGGGTAGCATGCCGGCGTGTGTCTCCGACGGCACCTGTCGACTCGCGATGTGGAAGTTCAACGAGACGACGGGCAAGTGGGAGGAGAAGTCCGCCAGCATGCAGTTCGGCCCAACGGGCACCACCTTCACCATGCAGGGCACGAGCAGCATCTCCGGCGCCGTCCCCATCAGCACGGGCGGGCTGGGCATGTGGAACGCGGACATCGAGAAGCGCGAGCCCGCCTGCACCATTATCGAACTCGTGGGTTTCCCGGAGACCTGCTTCGGCACGACGGGCACCGTCCAGTTCAGCCTGAAGCTGCCCAACGCTGCGGGCACGCTCATGCCGCGCACCGACACGATGTCCCAGGCGTCGCCCTTCATCGTGCTCTACAACATCCGCGCGAACGCCTTGCAGGAGGTGGGAATCACGTTCCCGGCCGGCGCTCCCACGAACTGCGCGAAGAACCTGGACATCTCCTCCACGCCCGCCGCCTCGGCCGGCTACCCCTTGTACACCACGGCGGGCGGAGTCACCCGGTTCAACTCGGGCGCTCCGTGGGGAGGCACCGGCTACCCGAAGGACCCGAGCGGCAACATGATCGACTTCGACGACGTGGCCCAGGGCACGCACCCCTGCAAGTCGCGCGTGCAGTTCACGACAGAGCTGTAGTCGCTTCCCACCGGCCTGTCCCCTCAAGTCCCGAGCGGGACAGGCCGCTCGTCGCTCGGCGTCGAAGCCTCCGACCGTTCGATTCGGAGGGAAATGACTCACAGGGAATGCGGCACCCGGACAAGGAGAAACCCGATGAACAGTGATTGTGACTGGAGAAGTGTTCTTCTTGGCGCCTGCGCTGTCCTGAGCCTGTCCTGCGGTGAAGGCCCGCTGCCCGAGGAGGAACGGGCGGGTGCTGGCATCCCGGGAAATGAGGTCGGTACCGTGGATGCGGATCTCCACGGTCATATCGAGCATGGACGGCAGCACCCGTTCAGTCTGCCGCACGCGCTGACGATAGGGGCGCTCCAGTCGCCTGGACCTATTCCAGGATGCGCCCATGCTGGAGCACGGACACGATTCGCTCCTCCTGGGTGGGGGATGCGGGTTGGCCCTGGAGCGAGGGCCAACCCACCCGTTGAATCAGTTGCGGACGATGATGTAGCTGAGCCGAAGCCAATGAAGCTCACGTCGCGCGAGACCAGCAGGGAGCTCACCTGGCCCGCGTTTACGACCGACAGGCCCTTGTTGGAATAGCGGTACTCACTTCGCGCCTGGGAGCGAGGACAGCGCGGCGCGCACCGCGTCCACCGCGTACTGGGAGAACTCCCGCTGCATCCTGGGCAGCCGCTCCGCCTCCGCGAGCGCCGTCTCCAGGTCCTTGCGCGCCTCGTCCTCGCGTCCCGCCCGCTCCAGCGTCCGCGCCCGACTCAGCCAGACCGCCAACCGTCGGCCGCCCTGGGCCCGCTTCAGCGCACGGTCCGTCGCGGCGAGCGCCTCGTCATAGCGGCCGAGCTCTCGGAGGTTCGCGGCCACCCGTGTACTGGCGGAGAAGTCGTCCGGGAGCTCGCGCTCCGTCTGGACGAAGAGTTCGAGGGTGTCCGCCAGGTGCCCGCTCAACTCGGCGGCGCTGTAGAGCTGCGAGTCCCACGCTGCCCTGCCCCGCGCGGTGGTCTCCTCGGCGCGGTACGCGAGCACCTTCGCGTAGTACTCCTCGGAGAGCTTCCGGGCGCCCTCCTTGTCGCCCCTCGCCGCGAGCAGGTCCGCCATGGAGTCGTAGAGCCAGGTCTGGCTCTTCGTGCCGTGCTTCTGGGCCTGCTCGAAGGCCTTCTCGAAGTAGACCTCCAGCGCCTTCATGGCCGGCGCGGCCCAGGGCTTGGGTTCGTTGGCGTAGCTCGCGCACGAATAGCCGGTGCTCGCCGGGCCCGCTTGCCCCTCCTCGTCGAGGCTGGGGACGGTCCTCACCGCGTACTCCGCGCAGGCCTGGAAGGCCTCCGCGTTCCACAGTGCATTGAGCGCGGACTCCACCGCCCGGGTGCGACGGATCCAATCCCTGGGGCCCTGCTCCACCGCCTCCTGATACTTCCGCGCGGCCAGTTCGTGCTCCCTCCGGGCATGGGCGCGGTCGCCCTCGAGCAGCAGCAGCTCCGGCCCCGACACCTGGGCGCTCAGCGCGCGCCGCGCATCGTCGAGCAACGCCAGGACATCCTCCAGCGCCGCGCCTCCCATCCAGCGCACCGCGGGAGTCTCCGTCTCGGAGTCGAGCACCAGCAACGTGGGCAGGTTGTCCACCGGGAAGCGCTCGAGGAGCGGCTCATTGATGGGGTCATCCACGTCCACCGCGAGCAGGACATAGTCCTTCGCCTTCGCGATGAAGTCTGGCGCGGCGAAGACCTGGGCCTCCATGGTCCGACAGGGCGGACACCACACCGCGCCGAAGTCGACGAAGAGCGGCTTGTGCTCGGCGCGGGCCTGGGCGATCGCCGCGGTGTAGTCGTTCTGGATGAACGTCGCGTATTCGGGCGGACGTGCTTTCGTGGTGGCACAGCCCACGAGGACCATGAGGCAGACGGGGAGGAGTCGCTTCATGGGAAGCGACTCTAGTCCACCGCCCTGCCCCATCCACCGGGCTCGCGGCTCACCTGGGCGGGTTCACCACGACGTAGGAGACCTCGGTACCGGAGTAGCGAGGCTGGTACCAGGTGCCTTCGCAGTTCTGGTACGTGACGCCGCTGACCACGGCCGTTGAACACGCCGGAGGAAGCGAGCGGGCCACTGAGCCAATGGCCGCCGCTGTGACAGTGGCGGTCGCCGTCACGGCGGCGGCCGTCGCGACCGGGTGATAGTTCCGGTCGACATCCACGTCGATGTCGCGGTGCACGTCGACATCCCGATTGACGTTGGAATTGACGTGAGTCCTCGTCGTGGTGCGGACCGCACGCGCCTCGGCGCTTCCTGCGAGCAGTCCGAAGCCAAGGACGACCGCGAGGGACTTCAGGAATGAATGGGGGCTCATGGGTTCAGGCTCCTGGCTCACGGGCTTCTTCCGGGATTCGACGGGCCTGCATCGAATTGAATCCGGTGGGAGCCCTTCGGGGGGTTGAACGCGAACACCGCGTTGCCGACGTTGGGCTTCAGGTTCCAATCGAGGACCGCGACGTGCTGAGGCTGCGTGGGGTCCTGGGTGTTCGTGATGACGAGCTTCCGAGGCAGGGGCTTGTCCCCCTTCTCGATCCAGACCTGCCAGTCCACGCCTTGCTGCTTGAAGGCGTACTGCTCGGTCTCCACGCCGTCGATGGTGGCGGGCCCCACGTCGATAGCCGACTGGATGTCCTTGATGCCGCTCTTGTCCGTCCCCCAGTAGAAGAGGTCGACCAATGGAATCTCGACACCGTAGCGATGCTCGGCGGTGGCGATGGTCTGCGCCAGCGTGGGAGGAGCATCGAACGAGGCGTAGTAACCGCCCTTCGGGCCATTCACCGTGAAGGTCTTCCCGTCATAGAAGAACTGGCGCTGCTTCCGGTCAGACTTGATGTCGACCCTGAGCTTGTCGGGGCGGCGCGCGCGGAGCTCTGCTTCCGAGGACAGCTGGATCTTCTGACCACTGTCCAGGACCTCGTCCGTGGTCGTCTCCGCCGTGATCGCGAATGCAGGCAAGCTCCTCAGGAAGCCGCCCATCTCCTCCAAGGCCTTGATGGCGTTGGGGTCGACCGCGGGCGCATCCTGGGGACCCGCGGCTGCCTGCCCTGGTGCCGCGAGCGCGGGCGACAAACCACTCACCAGTCCGCCCGCGCAGAGCACCAGCGAAAGCAGCCGCTTCTTCGAACCAATGCCTTGAAGCCCCATACCGAACGCCTCCCCTGCGGATGTCCAGAAGTCAGCTCCGCATCAACTTGGAGATGCGTGGGGCATGAGCAAGTCCAGGCGGGCCTTGCTCACTTCATGCCACCAGGCCTGGAGCAAGCCCCCGCCGCGCACGCCAGGTCTTTGAGATGACTGAAGGCTACGCGCTCACGACGGCCACCACGGCGGGCGCCTCCACCGGGTCGACCAGGGACTTCTGCTCCCACGCGCGGCTCTTCCACCGAATCCACATGGAGATGCCCCGCAGCCACTCATCGGCGGCGACGGCCAGCCACACGCCCGCGAGCCCCAGGTTCAGCTTGAAGACCAGGACGTAGCCCAGCGGCAGGCTCATGCAGACCATGGACAAGAAGCCCATGTAGACGGTGAAGGGAGCATCCCCCGCGGACCGCAGCGCGTTCACCAAGACCAGATTGAAGGAGCGCCCCGTCTCCAGCAGGAGCCCCAGGACGATGACCTGGGACGTGAGCCGGACGATGTCGCCGTCATGGGTGAACAACCCCACCAGCGGCGCGCGGACCAGGATGGCCGCCACGTCCACGACGAAGGTGATGGCCACCGCCCACTTCAGGCTCTGGAGCACCCGGCGGTACGCCTCGTCGACCTGCCCCGCGCCCACCAGCCGGCCCACGATGATGGCCGTGCCCATGCCGACAGCGAGGCTGAACAGGAAGATGTACTGGGAAATGGCATTCGCGTACTGCCGCGAGGCCAGCGCCGTGGGCCCCAGGAACGTCACGTAGTAGAGGAACACCGCCTGGCAGGACTGGTACGTGCCCTGCTCCACGGCGGAGGGAATCCCCACCCGGAGGATCTTCCGGAGCGTGTCGCGGGAGAACGTCACGTAGTCGCGCGCCCGCATCTTCACGTCCATCACCCGGTACAGGAGCCAGGCGAACACGACGAGCGCCACCGCGCGGCTTCCCACCGTGGACAGGGCCGCGCCGGCCACTTCCAGTCGGGGAACGCCAAGCAGCCCGAAGATGAGCAGCGCATTGCCGCCCACGTGCAGCGCATTCATCCCCAGCGCGATGAACATCGACTCGCGCGTGAAGCCGTAGGTGCGAATCAGGCTGGAGCAGACGTTGATGAGCGCCTGGAGGAAGATGAACCCTCCGGCGATTCCCATGTACGTGCGCGCGTGCTCCAACACGATGCCGTGCAGGTTCATCCGCAGCAGCAGCGCATCGCCGAACAGCAGGAGCCCCGCGCTCACCGTTACGCCAAGCAACAGGTTCAGGGTGATGGCCACCGCGGAGATGCGCGCGGCCTCCTCCGAACGTCGCGCACCCAGGTACTGGGACACCACGACGGAGGCGCCGTTGCTCACCACCTCCATGATGAGGATGCAGATGAACAGGTACTGATTGACGACGCCGACAGCGGAGACCGCGTCGTCGGACACACCGCTGAGCATCAGCGTGTCCGCCGTCCCCATCATCATGAAGAGGAGGAGCTCCAGGAAGATCGGCCAGGTCAGCCGAAACAACCCCATCCGGGTGGGGCCCTGCACTGTCGTGTCTGCCATGGTCCGCCGCGCTGAACTCGCGCGAGGGACTAACAGTCGCCGCACTGCGTCGCCAGCCCGTTCGCGCCTGCCTGCCATGGACTCAGGGAGCCTCGCGGCTCCTATGAGCTCAAATGACGAACGTGCGCACGTGACGGGCGAGTCACGCGCGTCGTCAGTGCTTCATCAGCTCGCGCGAGGAGTCCACCACCGGCGACTTCTCCGAGGAGGTGGAGCTCACCTTGAACAGCGGCTCGGAGCCGCCCTTCACGTTGTTGCGAGACGCGCTCGGGGGCGAGGACTCGTTGGAGGAGAGCGACGGAGTCGACACGGGCGAGTTGGGAGCCAGGCTCTCCTGCTGCTTCTTCGCCGCCGCGCGGCTGCGTCGCCACAGGAAGTAGCCGATGCCAGCCACCGCGAGCACGCCCATGACGGCGTACTGGCCTTCCTTGAACTTGGAGATGAGCATGTCCAGCTCGCCGCCGAAGTGGAAGCCGAGCCACACGAAGATGGGCGCGGACAGGAGCGCGGCCAGCCCATCCCAGAAGATGAAGCGCCAGTAGGACATGCCCACCGAGCCCGCGGTGAAGTACGTCACGGCGCGCACGCCCGGCATGAAGCGCGCGATGCAGACAATCTTCTGTCCGTGGCGCTCGAAGAGCCCTTCCACCCGCGCGCGCTTCTCCGCCGTGACGATGCGCGCGAAGAAGCCTCCGCCCTTGCCATCGCCGTTGCGCCCCAGCTTTCCGCCCAGCCGACGGCCGGCGAAGAAGATGAGGCTGTCACCCACGAGGATGCCGGCGAAGCCCACCGCCATCATCACCGGGAGGCTCGCGGCGCCCTTGTGCGCCAGGAAGCCGCCCAGGATGAGCGAGATGTCCTCCGGCAGGGGAACCCCCAGGCCGCAGGCCACGAGGATGCCAAAGACGGTGGCATAGGCGATGAAACCCTGTGAGTCGCCGAGCAGGTTGGTGAGAAGGTCTTGCACGCGTTGTCCCGTCCGTTCACTTCCGATTGGCTTGCTGGGTCACCGCCCGAGCCAGCCCATCCAGCGCCCACACATCAACCGGGCGCGTGTCCTCAAAACTCCGCGACAGGGTCTTCAAACCGAAGTACCCCTCGCGCTGGGCCGCCTCGTAGGCCCCCGCTGGTGCCCCCGTCGCCGTCAGGGCCAGCGCTCGGCTCAGCAGCGCCACCCCGTAGTCGTCGACCGTCCCCTCGCC